>NZ_JBHTRF010000140.1:0-6528 GCF_042796115.1 Kitasatospora sp. NPDC056446
CCATACCACCACCCCACCCCCAAAACCTTTTTTTTTTTCTTTGTGGGGGTCTCTTTTTTTTTAACACCACCCCCCCCCGGGGCTCGCGGCCGGCGGGCCCCACCCCCCCCGCAACCGCGTGCACATCACCGGCGCGTGGCAGCTCTGATCTTCACCTCGCATGACGCCAGCCTGCTCGGCCGAGCCGACGGGGAGGAAGTCCTGCGGCGGGACCAGGTCTGGTTCGTGGAGAAGAACGAATACGGCGAGACGGAGCTGTTCTCCCTCGCCGACTTCAAGCCACGCCAGGAGGAGAACCGCGAGCGGCGGTATCTCAGCGGGAGCTACGGCGGCGTGCCGTACATCGACGACAATTTTGCCGGCGCCGTGGCGGTGTGGGGGGACGATGACGGCAAGGGCGACAAAGCCGAGCATCGCTGACCAGGCGGGCGGGACACCGGGAGTCGAAGCAGCGGCTGCTGGTGGTCTGCGGCGCGGAGGCGACCGAGCGTGACTGTCCTCAGGGGCCTGCAGGCCCGGGACGGTTCGCGGTCCGGCCGGAATCAGTGGCCGGGCCGCCGCCGATGACCGTCCGTCCTCGAACGGATGGTCGGGCCACCGTGCCCCGGTGGCCTCGCTTCAACCAGCGCGCCAGTCGGAACACAGCCTCTCGAATTCCCTTACGAACTACGGCAGTCGGCCCGGTGCTTGTTTCTGCCATTCCTTCGCAGACGCACCTCTCCCGCCCTTGCGGCAGGTAATTTTGAGCTGCCCGCCGAGTGGACGCGTCGACGGGATCGGGGCAGCGTCTCGCGCTCCGCCCTTCTCCGCCCCTTCGCCGCTCCGTTCGCTCGGACGTGTTCGACCGAAGGAGTCATCGTGCTCATCGTCCGCAGGGTCCTGCTCACGGCCGCGGTCCTCGCCGCCACCGTGGTCGTCGCCCCCACCGCCACCGCCCACGCCCCCGCCAGTGCCGCCCCCGCCAGTGCCGCCCTCGCCCGCCAGCCCAGCTTCCACGCCTTCACCGGCACCGGCTTCTCGGGCGCCGACCGGTGGTTCTACGGCAACGAGGGGCAGTGCACGTACGTCGGCGACAACTGGAACGACCAGATCCGCTCCGCCCGCACCGAGGGCGGCGACCGGGTCGAACTGTGGGACAACTACGACTGCACCGGCGGGTCGATCACCATCGACGCCACCGGCTACCGGAGCATCGGCGCCTGGGTCAGCGCCTACCGCGCGTACCTCGGTTAGCAGTTCCCCGACCGCTCCGACACGGCGGCTCGTCCACCGGCGCACCGAACACCGGGCACCGGCAGACGAGCCGCCGTCTTGGCGGGTCGGTACCATCGACGCGTGAAGCTGTACTGGCACGTCGCGCTGCCACCGCTCAGCGCCTGATCGGGCGCACGCGCAGGTGGCTTGATCCCCTTCGGCCCGGCTCGGCCCGGCTCAGTCCGGTGAGGCCGCCGGCCGCTCATGGCGTGCGCCCGTTCTCGGAACCTCTCCTCTGACGGTCTTCGACGACGGAAGTTCACGACTGTGCCGAATCGTTTGTCCACTCCTGCCCGGGCCCGGCTGACCCCCGCCGCCCCTTCCACCCGGCCCGTGCGCCCGCTCGACGGGCCGGTGCCGATCCTCGCGGCCGCGCTGCTCTGGGGCACCACCGGGACCGCCGCCACCCTCGCGCCCGCAGGCGCCCCCGCGGCCGGGATCGGGGCCGCCGCCCTGGTGCTCGGCGGCCTGCTGCTGTTCCTCTCCGACCGCACCGCCCGGCACCTGCCCCGCCGGTGCGGGCCGCGTGAGCGCCGCCTGCTCGCGCTCGGCGCCGTCGCCGTGACGGGGTACCCGCTCACCTTCTACCCGGCGGCGAACCGCACCGGAGTCGCCGTCGCGACGGTGATCGCGCTGGGCAGCGCGCCGGTGTTCACCGGGCTGCTCGGGTGGCTCGCCCGGCAGGGACGCCCGAGCGGCCGCTGGGCCGCCGCCACCGGGGCGGCCGTGCTCGGCTGCGCGGTGCTGGTGCTCGGCCCCGGACTCGCCGGAGGCGGCACGGCGGTGGACCCGCTCGGGGTGCTGCTGGCGGCGCTCTCCGGGCTCTCGTACGCCGTGTACTCGCTGATCGGCGGGCGGCTGATCGCGGCGGGGCACCCGTCGGGCGGCGTGATGGGGGCGATGTTCGGCGGCGGGGCGCTGATCGTCCTGCCGGTGCTGTTCGCCGGTGACCTGGGGTGGCTGGCCTCGGTGCGGGGCGCAGGGGTGGTGCTGCACCTCGCCGTGGTCACCACCTGGCTTGCCTACCGGCTGTTCGGCCACGGCCTGCGGCGCACCACAGCCCAGACCGCCACCACCCTGACCCTCGCCGAGCCGGCCGTCGCCGCCGTGCTGGGCGTGGTGGCGCTGGGGGAGCGGCTGCCCGCCGTCTCCTGGTGCGGCCTCGCGGTGCTGGCCGGGGGGCTGGCCTTCCTGGCCCTGCCGGGCCGCCGGTAGCAGGTCGGCCCGGCCTGGCTCGCGCCGGAAGCGGGACGCCGGTCGGGCCTGCGCGTGGGAAGTCGGCCGGGCCGACTTCCCACGCGCTGTGCCGCTCCTCAGATGCCGAAGTGGGCGGCGATGCCGTCCAGGACGCAGTCGAGGCCGGTCTCGAACTGCCAGTCCGGGTCGTCCTTGCGGGTGGCCTCGTGCAGGTAGCGCTGGTAGCTGGGGTAGCGGCCGGTGCCCATCAGCCAGGTCATCCGGGGGGCGAGGCCGGCCCGGGTCTGGTCGCCGTCGGACCAGCCGCGCTCGCGGCGGAGGTTCGCCAGGGTGACCTCGGCGGCCACCGAGCCGTGCACGTACCCGGTCACCGTGCGGAACACCGCCATGGTGGTGTCGGCGTCCAGGCCGTGCTCGGCCAGGACGGAGAACGCCCGTTCGGGGACGGCGAGCTGGTTGGGGCTGAGCGAGAACGGGGTGGCCGTCCGGACGGTCCACGGGTGGTCCAGGTTCATCGCCCGCAGGTGGACGGCGAGCGAGCGCATGGCGTCCCGCCAGCCGTCGGCGGGGGTGTCCAGGGGGAGCCGACCGTAGACGAAGTCGACCATCAGCTCGATGAGTTCGTCCTTGCCGGAGACGTACCGGTAGGCGGCCATCGGGGCGACGCCGAGCGCGCCGGCCAGGCGGCGCATGGTGACGGCGTCCAGGCCCTCGGTGTCGGCGATGGCGACCGCCGCCTCGGCGATCCGGTGCGGGGTCAGGGTGGTGCGCGGCGCGGGGGCCGGGCGGGCCAGGCGCTCCCAGAGCGAGGGCTGCGGCACGTCGCCGCCTTCCGCGGGGGTGTCCCCGGCGGGGGCCTGTCGAGCGGGCATGGGGCTGGATCCTTCCGACGGGGGCGGGTTCCACCGTAGCACTCCGCGTGTACGGCGTATCGGCAGTAGACGCCGTACGCGCCGATGTGTACGTTGTATCCAACAGATACGCCGTACACAGCAGTCGTACGCAGCAGTCGTGCACAGCAGTCACCCTGGAGGGGATCCCCATGTCCGCGGAGCAGAACCTGAACGTCGCCGTCCTCATCGGCAGCACCCGCGACGGCCGCTTCGGCCCGGTCGTCGCCGACTGGCTGCTCGGCCACCTCGAAGCCCGGGGCGACATGGCCGCCGACCCGATCGACCTGGTGGCGACCCCGCTGCCCACCACCTTCCCGTCCTTCGGCGGCGAACTGCCGCCGGGCGAAGCGGAGTTGCTGGCGGCCGTGTCGCCCCGACTGGAGGCCGCCGACGCCTTCGTGATCGTCACGCCCGAGTACAACCACAGCTTCCCGGCCCCGCTGAAGAACGCCATCGACTGGCACAACCGGCAGTGGCACGGGAAGCCGGTCGCCTTCGTCTCCTACGGCGGCCTCTCCGGCGGCCTGCGCGCCGTCGAACAGCTGCGGGTGGTCCTGGCCGAGCTGAACGCCGCGACGATCCGCAACACCGTCAGCTTCCACGGCGCCTCCCAGTGCTTCGACGCCGACGGCAAGGCCCTGGACCCGGCCGCCGACGCCGCCGCCAAGACCATGCTCGACCAGCTCGCCTGGTGGGCGCAGGCGCTGCGGGACGCCCGGCAGGCCCGCCCGTTCGCGGCCTGAGCCCCCGGAAGCGGTGGACGACATGGCCACGGACCCGGCCGAGGAGCGGCCCGCACCGCCGCTGCTCGGCGTGATCGGACTGATGCTCGGCATCTTCCTCTCGGCCCTCGACGGACAGATCATCGGCACCGCGCTGCCGACCATCGTCGGCGACCTCGGCGGGCTGGAGCACCTCTCCTGGGCGGTCACCGCCTACCTGCTCACCTCCGCCGCCGCCACCCCGCTCTGGGGCCGGATCGGCGACCTGTACGGGCGCAAGGGCGCCTACCAGTGGGCGGTGGTGGTGTTCCTGGCCGGCTCGGTGCTGTCCGGACTGGCGCAGGACATGGCCGAGCTGATCGCCTTCCGGGCCCTGCAAGGGGTCGGCGCGGGCGGCCTGATGGTCGGCGCCCTCTCGGTGATCGGCGTGCTCGTCCCGGCCTCCGACCGGGGCCGGGTGCAGTCGGTGGTCGGCGTGCTGATGCCGATCGCCTTCGTCGGCGGCCCGCTGCTCGGCGGCCTCCTCACCGACCGGCTCAGCTGGCGCTGGGCGTTCTACGTCAACCTGCCGGTCGGGCTGTTCGCGCTGCTCGCGGTCGGGGCGGGCGTACGGCTGCGGACGGAGCGGGTGCGGGCGCCCTTCGACTGGCCCGGGGTCGCCCTGCTGACCACCGGCATCCTCGCGCTCACCCTGGTCGGCAGCTGGGGCGGCACCGCGTACGCCTGGACGTCCCCCCGGGTCCTCGGGACGGCGGCGGTGGCGGTGGCCGCGCTCGGCTGGTTCGCCCGGACCGAACGGCGCGCCGCCGGACCGCTGATCCCGCCCGCGCTGTTCCGCAGCCGCAACTTCACGGTGGCCCAGGTGCTCGGCTTCCTCACCGGCGCCGTGATGCTCGCCCTGATCGGCTTCCTGCCGCAGTACCTCCAGTTCGTCCAGGGCGCCTCACCCACCACCGGCGGCCTGCTCCTGCTGCCGCTGATGCTCGGCATGACGGGCACCCAGCTGGTCACCGGGCGGCTGCTCGGCCGCCCCGGCGGCGAGCGGCGCCACCCCCTGCTGGGCGGGGCGCTGACGCTGGCCGGCTCGGCGCTGCTGCTCCTGCTCGGCACGGACACCCCGGCCGCCCTCGCCTCCGGCCTGACCGCGGTCGCCGGGATCGGCCTCGGCCTGTTGCTGCAGAGCACCATGCTGACCTCGATGGGCGCCGTCCCCCGCCGGGACATGGGCGCCGCGATGGGCGTCGTCACCCTGCTCCGCAGCGTCGGCGGCTCGCTCGGCATGGCGGGCCTCGGCGCCGTCTACACGGCCCGGCTCGCCGACTCGCTGGCCCACCGCCTCGGCCCCGACGAGGCGGCCGCGCTCACCGACGGCGGCCGGCTCACCCCGGCCGCCCTGGCGGGACTGCCCGCCGCCACCCGGGACGCCGTCGGCGCGGCGGTGACCTCCGGCCTGCACGGCGCGGTGGCGGGCGGCGTGGTCCTGGCGGCACTGGCCACGGCGGCGGCCTGCCTGGCCCGCCCGCAGCCGGCGCCGGGCGCCGAACCCTCCGGCGACCCGGCCGGGGTGCGGGTGGAGACGGGCGCGGCCTGAGAGGGCGTTCGATACGGATTTAGGCTGCCGCGAGCGGTTTCGGGCGAAGGTATTGCCCGACTTTGTCAGGGCTGGCGGTCAGGCGGCTGGTCATGGAGTTGACCATGGCCCAGTGGATCATCGAGCGTGACCGGTCCGGCAGTTCCTCGTAGTCTCGGTGGAGCCGCCGGTACCGGGACATGATCCCGAAGGTCTGCTCGACACGCCAGCGGATCGGCTGGACGACGAAGCCCTTCTGCTCCTTGTCGCGGGCGACCACCTCGACGTCGATGGACAGGGCGGCGCCGTGCCTGACCACGGCATTGTTGTAGCCGGCGTCCACCCATGCCTTGGTCACCGTGGGCCACCGGTCGGCGAGGGTGTCCAGGATCTGTTTTCCGCCGGCGGAGTCCTGGACGCCGGCGGCGGTGACGATCAGGACCAGGAGCAGGCCCAGGGTGTCGGTGGCGATGTGGCGTTTGCGGCCTTTGACCCGTTTCCCGCCGTCGTAGCCCTGGGTGTCGGCCGGGGCATTCGGCGAGGCCTTCACCGACTGGGCGTCGATGATCGCGGCGCTCGGCAGGATCCGGCGGCCCTTCTTCGCTCTGAGCTGGTCACGGAGCGCGTCGTGGATCTGCTCGGTGGTGCCGTCTCGTTCCCATTCCTTGAAGTAGCCGTAGACGGTGGTGTGGGGCGGGAAGTCGTGCGGGAGGTAGCGCCAGGCGATGCCGGTCCGTGCGACGTAGAGGATCGCGTTGACCACTTCACGCAGTTCGGTGGTGGGGGGGGGGGGCCCCCGGCCCCCCCCACCCCCACCCCGCCAGAAAAGGTGGCAGGGGGGGCCCAGCAGAAAAATAAAGTGCGGAGGGGGGCCGCGGGGGGGCGGGCCCCG
>NZ_JBHTRF010000140.1:6538-8448 GCF_042796115.1 Kitasatospora sp. NPDC056446
TTTTTTTTTTTGGGTCGTTTTTTTTTTTCTCCACCATCACGTGTTTGTCGCGGCCCCCCCACCCCCCCGTGGGGGGGGGGGCCCCCGCCCCCCGCCCCCCCCCCCCCCACCGCCAACGCAGCAGCATCGGTTCGATGAGCTGCCACTGATCATCCTTCAGGTCCGAGGGGTACCGGCGTCGTTCCGTCACAGTTGATCAATACCGCTGACGCAGGCCCGGCCGCTACGGGATCCTGGAACCGAGTCCGTTCCGCGCCAGTGAAAGCCGGACAGTTGGGGGGATTCCCCTATCGAACGCCCTCTGAGGGCGGGGCGGGGCCGCCGAGCCCTCAGGCCGTCGTGATCAGCACTCGATGACGTTCACGGCGAGGCCGCCGCGCGAGGTCTCCTTGTACTTGATCTTCATGTCGGCCCCGGTCTCCTTCATCGTCTTGATCGCCTTGTCCAGCGAGACGTGGTGCCGGCCGTCGCCGCGCAGCGCCATCCGGGCCGCGGTGACGGCCTTGACCGAGGCCATGCCGTTGCGCTCGATGCAGGGGATCTGGACCAGGCCGCCGACCGGGTCGCAGGTGAGGCCGAGGTTGTGCTCGATGCCGATCTCGGCGGCGTTCTCGACCTGCTCGGGGGTGCCGCCGAGGACCTCGGCGAGGCCGCCCGCGGCCATCGAGCAGGCGGAGCCGACCTCGCCCTGGCAGCCGACCTCGGCGCCGGAGATGGAGGCGTTCTCCTTGAACAGCATGCCGATGGCGCCGGCCGCGAGCAGGAAGCGGACGATGCCCTCGTCGTCGGCGCCCGGGATGAAGTTCAGGTAGTAGTGCAGTACGGCCGGGATGATCCCCGCCGCGCCGTTGGTCGGCGCGGTGACCACCCGGCGGCCGGAGGCGTTCTCCTCGTTGACCGCCATCGCGTAGAGCGTCACCCACTCCATCGCGTTGGCCGGGCCGATGCCCTCGGCCCGCAGCGTCCGCGCGGCGGCGGCGGCCCGGCGGCGCACCTTCAGGCCGCCCGGCAGGATGCCCTCGCGGGACATGCCGGCCCGCACGCACTCCTGCATCACGGCCCAGATCTCCAGCAGCCCGGTGCGGATCTCCTCCTCGCTGCGCCAGGCCTTCTCGTTCTCCAGCATCAGGCCGGAGATCGACAGCCCGGTCTCCCGGCTGAGCCGCAGCAGCTCGTCGCCGGTGCGGAAGGGGTACTTCAGCACGGTGTCGTCGGGCTTGACCCGGTCCGCGCCGATCGCGTCCTCGTCCACGACGAAGCCGCCGCCGACCGAGTAGTAGGTCTTCTCCAGCAGCGTGGAGCCGTCCGCCGCGAACGCCCAGAGGGTCATGCCGTTGGCGTGGTACGGCAGCGAGCGGCGCCGGTGCAGCACCAGCTGGCTGTCCGGGTCGAAGTCGATGGTGTGCTCGCCGAGCAGGCTGAGCTTCTTCTCGGCGCCGATCCGCTCGACGGCCAGGTCGGCCCGGTCCACGTCGACGGTGCGGGGCGAGTTGCCCTCCAGGCCGAGCAGGACGGCCTTCGGGGTGCCGTGGCCGTGGCCGGTGGCGCCCAGCGAGCCGAACAGCTCGGCGCGCACGCCCGACACCTGGGTCAGCAGGCCTTCGGACCGCAGTCGGCGGGCGAACATGCGGGCGGCGCGCATCGGGCCCACGGTGTGGGAGCTCGACGGTCCGATGCCGATGGAGAAGAGGTCGAAGACGCTGATGGCCACGGAGGACGTCCTTGTCTGGTCTCGTGGAGGGGCTTGCGGGCGGGGCGTGGCACAGGAGCGGGCGGCGGCCGGGGGCCGACACGGGACGGGGCACCGCGCGCACTGTCCAGTGTGCGCGGTGCCCCGGGGTCCCCGGTGCGCCGGCGGCGTGAGGCCGGTCACCTGCCGGCCGGGCCCGCCGGGCCGGGCCGGCGGGGCG
>NZ_JBHTRF010000141.1:0-8351 GCF_042796115.1 Kitasatospora sp. NPDC056446
TTTTTTTAACCGTCTTTTTTTTTTTTTCCATTGGCCTGGGGTTCGGGGGGGGGGGGCGCGGCCCCCGCGGGGGGGCCCCCCCCCCGGGGGGCCCCCCCCCCCTTCCCGATGCCCTTCTTCGGCGCCGTTCTCCGGCGCCCAGGGTCGTCCGGGCCCCGGCCGTCAGCGGGTGGTGTACTCCAGGGCCACGCTGACCACCACCAGCCCGCCGTACACCGCCGCGAGGGTGGTCCGCCCGGTGGCGTGCAGCGCGAGCGCCGCCGTGCCGAGGACCAGCAGTTTGAGCACGATCTCGGCGGCGAGCGGCAGCCGGTAGCGGGGCCCGCCCGCCGCCAGGAACAGGCCCCAGACGAGCGCCGCCAGGGCCGGTGCGCCGAGCCCCAGCAGCAGCCGGCCGGCCAGGCCGGAGCCGGTCTTGAAGCCCCAGTAGCAGAGCGACGCCAGCAGGGCGAGCTCAAGTCCGAAGGCGAGTCCGGCGTTGCCGATGGTCAGCGGCGTCCACTGCCGCTGCCCGACCGGGCCGGGTCTGTCGATCCTCATCCGTCCGCTCTCCCCGTTCGCTGGTCCGCCCGGGCCGGGCGGCGATCACGCGGAGTGTCGCAGTCCGGCCCGGGCGGCGCAACGGAACCGACGGTGCGGGGCCCGGCGGAGCAGGTGACCCGGCCGAAGCGTCAGCCCAAGGCGTCCCGGAGGAAGGCGAGTTCGGCCAGGGCCAGCTGCTCGTTCGTCCCGCCCGGGGTCATGTGGGTGACGCCCGGCAGCGGCAGCACCGCGTGCGGCCGGCCGGCCCGGGTGAGCGCCTGGGACAGCCGCAGGGTGTGCGAGGGGTGGACGTTGTCGTCGGCGAGCCCGTGGATCAGCAGCAGCGGCCTGCTCAGCTCGGGCGCGTCGAGGACCAGGTCGTCGCCGCCGTAGCCCTCCGGGTTGTCCTGCGGCAGGCCGAGGTAGCGCTCGGTGTACGCGGTGTCGTACTGGCGGAAGTCGGTGGGCGGGGCGCCCGCGCAGGCGGCGTGGAAGACGTCGGGGCGGCGCAGCACGGCGAGCGCCGCGAGGTAGCCGCCGTACGACCAGCCGCGTACGCCGACCCGGCCGAGGTCGAGGTCCGGGTGCCGGAGGGCGAGCGCGCGCAGGGCGTCGACCTGGTCGTCCAGGGCGACCTGGGCGAACCGGCGGAAGATCGCCCGGGTGAAGTCGGGGGAGACGAACGGGGTGCCGCGGTTGTCGGTGGTGACCACGGCGAAGCCCTGGTCGGCCCACCACTGGCGGAGCTGCCAGCGGCGCGGCTCGACGGCCACGGCCTGGTAGCCGGGCCCGCCGTACACGTCCAGCAGGACGGGCAGTCGGCGGCCGGGGACGTGGTGGCGCGGGTACACCACGGCGGTGGGCAGGCCGCGGTCGGTGACCCGGGCGAGCTGCGGGCGGACCGGGTACGGCAGTTCGGCGGCGAGGTCGGTGAGCGGCAGCTCGTGGCCGTCGCGCAGGATCCGGCGGCGGACCCCGTCGGCGCCGGCCGAGGTGATCAGCACGGTGCCGGCGGCGGCGAGCGCGGAGTGGACGCCGGGGCCGGTGGTGAGCGGCTCGGGCGCGCCGCCGTCCGGGTCGACGAGGTGGACGTACTGGTCGGCCGGGTCGCCCTGGCCGGTCTCGCAGAGCAGCCGGCCGTGCAGCTGCCCGACCACCCGGCGGATCTGCAGCCCGGTGGTGTCCAGCGGCTTGCCGTCCAGGGCGAGGCCGCGGGCCTGCGGGGTGTCGAGGACGGTGAGCAGCCGGCCGTCGGCCAGCCGGGCCGGGGTGCCGGGCAGCTCGTCCACCCAGAACTCGTCGGTGGTGCGGGAGAGTTCGGCGGTCGCGCCGGTGGCGGGGTCGGCGCTGAGCAGCAGCACGTTCTGCTGCAGCCGGTCGGCGACGGTGAGCAGCAGCTCCCGGTCGGAGGCCCAGGAGGCGGCGCAGAGGTACGGGAACGCGTCGGCGTCCCAGGTCAGCCGGACCCGGCTGCCGTCGAGGCCGAGTACCCAGAGCTGGACGTCGGCGTTGGGGCCGCCGGCCTGCGGGTAGGCGAAGTCCTCGGGCGCCTCGGCGGGGCGGGCCGGGTCGGCGAAGTAGCGGCGGGGGAGGGCGGATTCGTCCACCCGGGCGGCCAGCAGCGCCCCGCCGTCCGGGCGCCACCAGTGGCCCCGGGCGCGGCCGAGCTCCTCGGCGGCGGCGAACTCGGCGACGCCCCAGCGGGCGCCGTCGGCGGGGGAGAGCGGTTCGAGGCCGGGGGTGACGTACAGGGCGTCGTCGGCGACGTAGGCGACGCGCTGGCCGGTGGCGTCCGGCCGGGGGTCGAACGCGGGCCCGGCGACCGGGAGTTCGTCGCTGGAGCCGGTGGCGGTGTCGGTGCGGAACAGCCGGCCGTCGAGGGTGAAGACGGCGACCGCGAGGTCGGCGGTGGCCGCGTAGGTGCCGATCCCGGCGGCGACCAGCCGGGTGCGCTCGCGCAGGCGGCGCTCCAGGACGGGCAGGTCGTCGCGGTGGCCGGTGCGGCCGGGCAGCAGGGCGGCCGGGTCGGCGACGGTGCGCTCCGCGCCGGTGGCGGTGTCGAGCAGGTGGAGGCGGTCGACCGGATCCTCCGGACCGGTGGAGCGGAGCAGCAGCAGCCGGGTACCGTCCTCGGCGAGGGTGTACGCGCGCGGTGCGCCGAAGGTGAACCGGCCGGTACGGGCGCTGAGGGCAAGGAAGGCGTCGGTGATGGTCACGGCCCCGATCGTGGTCGCGCGGTGCGTGTCCCGACCAGTAGTCTGTCATGTGAAATGTCACACACCACCTATGATGGCGCCCCGTCAGTGGAGGACACCGTGATCGAGGACCTGCGGACCGCCGAGCCCCCGGCCCCGCTGCCCGCCGCCGACGGGCTGTTCAGCGTGTCGCCGGAAGCCGCGCACCTGAACCACGGCTCGTTCGGCGCCGTGCCCGTCCCCGTCCAGCGCGCGCAGGAGCGGCTGCGGGTCGAGCACGAACTGGACCCGGACGGCTTCTTCGCCGACCTCCCGGCCCGGATCGCCGCCGCCCGGGCCCTGATCGCCGCCGAACTCGGCACCGACCCGGACCGGCTCGCCCTGGTCGGCAACGTCACCGAGGCGACCGCGATCGCCCTGGACAGCCTCCCGCTCGGCCCCGGCCAGCGGATCCTGGTCACCGACCACGGCTACGGCGCGGTGACCCAGGCCGCCGCCCGCAAGGCGGCCGAGACCGGAGCCGAACTGGTGGTGGCAGCGGTGCCGCTGGACGCGCCGGACGAGCACGCGGTCCGCGAGGCCGTGCTCGCCGCCGTGGACGGGCGCACCACCGTCGCCGTCCTGGACCAGCTCACCTCGCCCACCGCCCGCCTGGTGGCCGGCCCCGCCCTGCTCGCCGAGCTGCGCGCCCGCGGCGTGACCACCGTCGTCGACGGCGCCCACGCGCCCGGCATGCTGCCCGCCCCGGCCGACCCGAACGCCGACTTCTGGTTCGGCAACCTGCACAAGTGGGCCTTCGCCCCGCGCGCCACCGGCGTGCTCGCCGTCCGCCCCGAGTGGACCGCGCGGGTACGCCCGCTGGCCCTCTCCTGGGAGCACGACAAGGGCTTCCCCGGCAACGTCGAATGGCGCGGCACCTGCGACTACACGCCGTGGCTGGCCGCCCCGGCCGGCTTCGACCTGCTGCGCGCGCTCGGCCAGGAGGCGGTGTCCGCGCACAACGCCGCGCTCGCCGCGTACGGCCAGCGGGTGCTGGCCGAGCGGACCGGCCTGCGGCCGCTGCCCGCGACCCCCGGAGTGTGGATGCGCACCGTCCGGCTGCCGGCCGGGCACGGCGAGACCGAGCCGCAGGTCAAGGCACTGATGGCCGAGGTGTGGCGGCGGCTCGGCACCCGGATCGCCGTCCGCCCCTGGGCCGGCGGCGGGGTGCTGCGGGTCAGCGCCCAGCTGTACAACCGGCCGGGGGAGTACGAGCGGCTGGCGGACGGGCTGGCCGGGCTGCTGAAGGAGTAGCCGGCTGCCGGTCCGGCTGGCCGGCCTAGGGGCCGTCCGGCCGCTGCGGGGGTCGGTCCGGGGCGCGGTCCGGCGGCCTGTTCGGGGTGCGATCCGGCGGCCGGTCCGGCGGCCGGTCCGGGGTCCGGTCCGGGTCCGCCCGCAGCTCCGCGAGCAGCAGGTTCCGGTCCGCGAGCAGCCCGGTGAGGATCCGCCGGGCCGCCCGCAGCAGGTCGGCGACGTCCCCGCCGGCCAGCGCGTAGACCACCGTGCTGCCCTCCCGCGTGGCGGTGACGATGCCGGACCGGCGCAGTACCGCGAGCTGCTGGGAGAGGCTGGAGGGTTCGACCGCCAGCTCGGCGAGCAGCTCGCGGACCGGCGTCGGCCCGGCCTGGAGCAGTTCCAGCACCCGGATCCGGACGGGGTGGCCGAGCATCCGGAAGAACTCGGCCTTGACCTGGTAGAGCTCCCCCAGCCGCCGGCCGGGAGGTGCCCCCATCGTCACGATGCCCCCCTTCGTGGTGTCGGTCCGGGGTCAGATCTCCAGCGAGACTTCGATCCGCTTGAGCTGGTGGCGGGCCATCGCGAGGTTGGAGCGGCTGCGGTGCAGCGCCAGGAAGAGGAAGAGGCCGCGCCCGCTGGGCGTCGTGATCGGGCGGACCATGTGGTACTGGTGGGTCAGGCTGATCAGGATGTCCTCGATCTCGTTGTCGTGCAGGTTGAGCAGCTCCATCGCGCGCATCTTGGCGCGGACCACGTCGGTGTTCCCGGCCGCGGCGACGTTGAGGTCCAGCTCCCCGCCGTCGCCCAGGCTGCCGAGCGCCATACCGCTGCCGTAGTCGACCAGGGCGACGCCGATCGCGCCGTCGATCGACATGGCCTCTTTGAGGGACGTCTCCAGGTTCGCCATCGTGGCTGTCCTCCCGTGCGTTGGTGACTGTGACGACGAAGGTAGGAGTGCGGGCGGCGATCCACCGGCGATGACCGAACTCGTCCGGATCCGGGTCGACCGTGACCACTTGAAGACATTTGCAACTATGGAGTTGAGAGGGAACTGATCCGGCCGTGATCCCGGTACGACCGCCGGGTGGTCCGACGCCGGACACCCGTGCGATCCGGCGGCCGTCCCCCGGCGGTCCGACGCCGGTCCGACGGTGATTACGACGGCCGTCCCGAAGGACGAACACATCGCGAAAAAACGGTGCTATCGATGTCAGTCCTCCCGGGTAACCTCTGGCTGAGATGCGAGATCACACCAATCACACCCGGACGGCGATGAACACCCCCGATCCAGAGCCCCAGGACGACCAGGAGCTCAGCCCCGCCGAGGCGTACGCGGCCAGCCGTCGCCGGGCCAAGGAGCAGGCCACCGCCCTCCACGGCTTCCGGCAGCTGTACGACTTCCCGCTGGACGACTTCCAGCTGGAGGCCTGCGAGACGCTGGAGTCCGGCTCCGGCGTGCTGGTCGCCGCCCCCACCGGCTCGGGGAAGACCATCGTCGGCGAGTTCGCCGTGCACCTGGCCCTGGCCGCCGGGCGCAAGTGCTTCTACACCACGCCGATCAAGGCGCTGTCCAACCAGAAGTACGGGGACCTGGTCAAGCGCTACGGCGCCGCCAAGGTCGGCCTGCTCACCGGCGACAACACCGTCAACGGCGACGCCCCCGTGGTGGTCATGACCACCGAGGTGCTGCGCAACATGCTCTACGCGGGCTCCAGCACCCTCGACGGCCTCGGCTACGTCGTGATGGACGAGGTGCACTACCTCGCCGACCGCATGCGCGGCGCCGTCTGGGAGGAGGTCATCATCCACCTCCCCGAGTCGGTCACCCTCGTCTCGCTCTCCGCGACCGTCTCCAACGCCGAGGAGTTCGGCGACTGGCTGGACACCGTGCGCGGCGGCACCAAGGTGATCGTCTCCGAGACCCGCCCGGTCCCGCTGTGGCAGCACGTGATGGCCGGCAACCGGATGTACGACCTGTTCGCCGACCCGGACCGCGACGGCCGCCCCAAGCACAACCTCAAGCACCCCGGCAAGGCCGTCAACCCCGAGCTGGTCCGCCTCGCCCGCTCCGAGGTCGACCGCAACCCCCGCGACCGCTTCGGCCGCGGCCGGGGCCGCTCGATGCCCAACGGCCGTCCCGGCAAGGTCTGGACGCCGGGCCGGGTGGACGTCATCGACCGGCTCGACGCCGAGGGCCTGCTGCCCGCGATCACCTTCATCTTCAGCCGGGCCGGCTGCGAGGCCGCCGTCCAGCAGTGCCTCAGCTCCGGCCTGCGCCTCAACAAGGACTCCGACCGGGCCCAGGTCCGGGCGATCGTCGAGGAGCGTTGCGCCGACATCCCCGACGAGGACCTGCACGTCCTCGGCTACTTCGAGTGGCTGGACGGGCTGGAGCGCGGCATCGCCGCCCACCACGCCGGGATGCTGCCCCGGTTCAAGGAGGTCGTCGAGGAGCTCTTCGTGAAGGGCCTGGTCAAGGCCGTCTTCGCGACCGAGACCCTGGCGCTCGGCATCAACATGCCCGCCCGCTCGGTGGTCATGGAGAAGCTCGTCAAGTGGAACGGCGAGGCCCACGCCGACATCACCCCCGGCGAGTACACCCAGCTCACCGGCCGGGCCGGCCGTCGCGGCATCGACATCGAGGGCCACGCCGTGGTGCTCTGGCAGCGCGGCCTCGACCCGGAGGCGCTGGCCGGCCTGGCCGGCACCCGCACCTACCCGCTGAAGTCCTCGTTCCGGCCCTCCTACAACATGGCCGTCAACCTGGTCTCCCAGTTCGGCCGGCACCGCTCGCGCGAGCTGCTGGAGACCTCCTTCGCCCAGTTCCAGGCGGACCGCTCGGTGGTCGGCATCGCCCGGCAGGTGCAGCGCAACGAGGAGGGCCTGGAGGGCTACCTCGAATCGATGACCTGCCACCTCGGCGACTTCGACGAGTACATGGAGCTGCGCCGCCGGCTCAAGGACCGCGAGAACGAGCTGGCCCGCGAAGGCACCAGCCAGCGCCGCGCGGCCGCCGTCGAGTCCATCGAGCAGCTCAAGCCGGGCGACGTCATCCACGTCCCCACCGGCAAGTTCGCCGGCCTCGCCCTGGTCCTCGACCCGGGCCTGCCGCCGGTCAACCGCTCCGGCCGGGGCGGCTCGCGCCACCCCGACTTCGAGGACGGTCCGCGCCCGGTGGTGCTGACCGCCGAGCGCCAGGTCAAGCGCCTCGCCATGATCGACTTCCCGCACCCGGTCGTCGCGATCGAGCGCGTCCGCATCCCCAAGTCCTTCAACCCGCGCAGCCCGCAGTCCCGGCGCGACCTCGCCTCCGCGCTGCGCACCAAGGCCGGCCACCTGGAGCCCGACCGGTTCCGCCGCGGCCGGGCCGCCGCCGCCGACGACCCGGAGATCACCCGGCTGCGCGCCGAACTGCGCCAGCACCCCTGCCACGGCTGCTCCGACCGCGACGACCACGCCCGCTGGGCCGAGCGCTACCACCGGCTGCACCGCGACACCGAGCAGCTGGAACGCCGGATGCGCTCGCGCACCCACACCATCGCCCGCACCTTCGACCGGGTCTGCGGGCTGCTCACCGACCTCGGCTACCTCCAGGGCGACACCGTCACCGACGACGGCAAGCGGCTCGGCCGCCTCTACGGCGAACTCGACCTGCTCGCCTCCGAATGCATCCGCGAGGGCGTCTGGAGCGGCCTCGCCGCCGCCGAACTCGCCGCCTGCGCCTCGGCGCTGGTGTACGAGTCCCGCCAGTCCGACGACGCCTCCGCCCCCCGGGTGCCGGAGGGCGGGGCCAAGGAGGCGCTCGGCCAGATGGTCCGCATCTGGGGCCACCTGGACGCCCTGGAGGAGCAGCACCGGATCAACACCGCCGAGGGCGTCGGCCAGCGCGAGCCCGACCTGGGCTTCGCCTGGGCCGCCTACCGCTGGTCGCTCGGCCACAGCCTGGACCAGGTCCTGCGCGACGCCGAGATGCCGGCCGGCGACTTCGTCCGCTGGACGAAGCAGCTGATCGACGTCCTCGGCCAGATCCAGGACGCCGCCGGCGAGGACGCCGAACTCCGCCGCAACGCCCGCAAGGCGGTCGACAGCCTCCGCCGCGGCATCATCGCCTACTCCTCGGTGGGCTAGCGCTGAAGCGGAAGGGGCCCTCACGAGACCACTCGCGAGGGCCCTTTCCGCATTCCAACGAGGGCCTTGGGTGCGGGAGCCACCAGGCCTCCGGCCCTGGTGGCTCCCCCCCCCACCCCCGTGCGGCCTCGGCTTCGCCTCGCCGCTTCGGCATTGCCGACGCGGCGGCAGAACTTGCTCCCAGCCCGGAAGGCGTGGGAATCGGAGGGGCCGGGGGGGGGGGGGGGGGGG
>NZ_JBHTRF010000142.1:0-8310 GCF_042796115.1 Kitasatospora sp. NPDC056446
GCGCTTCGTTCGTCCAACTCGCTGGTGTCTTCCGGGGCTTGACGCCCTGTCCGACGTTTCAAACTCTAGCCGATCCCCGCTCCGAAAAGCGAATCCGGCCGCAACCCAATAAAACGAACACCCCGAATACACGCCGAGCCGCGAAGCGAAAAGCGCAAACGCGACCCAGCCGGTAACCGGGAAGTGGTGTTTCAGGAGGTTGGCCACTCCGGGACCGTCCGCGCCCATGCGTGTCCGGTGCTCCCTGTCGAGCGACTAGGGAACACTACCCCCACTCCGTGCCTGCGCCAAACGCCCCTGCCCAGACCGCCCGCCCGTCGCCCTCCGACGGCTGGCCAGCCAGCCGGCCGGGTGGGCGGGGGCGTAAACGCGGGCGTTCATCGCTTGTCTACCGCCTTCGGCCATGATCGTCCGTACAAGGCGCTCCGCGATCCACCGGGCGCGAAGAACAAGGAAGAGGTACACGGGGACATGAAGACGAAGAAGACCCTCCGGCACATCGCGATCGCCGCCACCACCACCGCACTCGCCATGGCCGGGGCGATGACCGCGACCGGCACCGCGGAGGCGGCGGTCGACCGGGGCGACGGCAGCTACATCTCGATCTTCGACGACGAGCCGCTCTACCAGGGCTGGCACCTCGATGCCGGCTCCACCCGGGCCATCATGCAGCCCGACGGCAACTTCGTCGTCTACCAGCCCGACAAGCAGACCGGTGAGATCAAGGCCGTCAAGGCCAGCAACACCATCGGCTGCGGTTACAAGGCCGTCATGCAGAGCGACGGCAACTTCGTCGTCTACGCCGCCAACGGCTACGCCTGCTGGTCCACCGGCACCTTCGGCCACCCGCACGCCCGGCTGACCGTCCACTCGCTGGGCCGCTCCGGCGTCTACTGGGGCGGAGGCATCATCCCTCGCTCCACCGGGGCCGAGTCCAACGCGGTCTACTTCTCCTCCGACCTCTACTGACGGCCGCCGACGGCGGTCGCCAGTGACAGCCGCCGGTGACAGTCGCTACAGACGGCCGCTACTGAGCCCTGCCCGGCCCGTCCCCCCGGCCCGCGAGCCATCTGACCAGCTCGGCCACCGTCCACCGTGGCCGAGCTGCCAGCCGCTCCGCCGCCGTCCGCAACAGGACCGGCAAGTGGCCGCAGATCGCGGCCAGCTCGGACAGCGCGTCCGGCTCCTGCCGGATCCGCTCCGTGCCCGCGATCCGGGCCAGCAGCTCGAACGCGTCGTGCGGCTCCAGCGGTCCCACCGCCAGCCGCACGGCGCCTGCGGGGAGCATGCCCGGCTCCGCCCCGGCCACCACCGCCGCGCAGCCCACCGTCTCGGGCAGCAGCGGCACCGGATCGGCCACCGCGTCGAGCACCACCAGGACCCGTCGCCCGGCGAGCGCGGCCCGATAGCGTGAGGAGAGCTCATCGACCGGTGCCTCGCATGAGGGCCGCTCACCCAGTGCCCGCAGGAACCCCGCCAGCACCACGCCCGGCTTCCCGCCCGCCGCGTAGAGCTGACCGTCCGGGAAGGCGTCCTGGACGACGTGCGCGACATGCACCGCCAGTGCCGACGCGCCACTGCCCGCCGGTCCCGAAAGCCCCACGACGGGCGAGCCGCCGCCGGCCGCACGCAGCGACCGGTCCGCTTCCCGTACCAGCGCGGCCCGCCCGACCAGGTCCGGGATGTCCGGCGGCAGCTGGCACGGACGCGGCAGCCGCCGCAGCGGCACCGGGGCCGCACCACGCCGGATCCGCTCGGCCAGCTCCACCACCACCTGGGCCGGTTCGAGCCCCAGCTCCCGGTCCAGCCGCTCGCTCAGCGCCCCGTAAGCCGCCAGCGCCTCCGCCCTCCGGCCACAGCGGTGCAGCGCCAGCAGGTGCAGCCGGTGCACCTCCTCGTCCTGCGGGTGCGACGCCGCCAGCTCGGCCAGCGACTCCAACGCCTCGGAGTGCCGTCCGAGCGAGAGTTCCAGATCGAGCAGCACCTTCACCGCCGCGAACCGCCCGGCCGCCAGCCGCTGCCGCGCCCGTTCGGCACCACCGCCCGGCACGCCGTCCAGAGCGCGACGCCCCTCCCAGGCCCCGAGCGCCCGCCGCAGCGAGTCCCGGGCCCGGACCGGATCCTGGTGACGCAGCGCGACGGCCTCCGCCACCGCGGCCTCGTAGTGGAAGAGGTCGACCGCCGGGCGCGGCACCTCCAGCCGGTAGCCGCCGGCTGCCGCGATCAGCAGCCCCGGCGCACCCAGGGCACGCCGCAGGCGGTGGACGTGTGTACCGATCTGCCCGACCGGGTCCTTCGGCCAGTGGGTGTCGTCCTCACCCCACACGTCCTCGACCAGCCGCTCCGTGGGGACCAGCCGCCCCGGAGGGAGCAGCAGCGCGGCCAGCACGGCCCGCTGCTGCGGTCGGCCGAGATCGATCTCACGGTCGTCGCACCAGGCCCGAAGCAACCCCAGCACGCGGAATTCGAGCCGCACAGCCCACCCCTCGAAGCCCCCGTCCGTTCCGGTGCACAATCAGTGACAAAGCATAGGCCGCCGGGTATGGGGGCGCCGCTGTCCGAACGGAAGTGGCGGGATCCCGGCGCAGCACGACATTCGGGACGGGACATGGGTGACATGGGGGGAGCCGGGCTGCGGTTCGGTCTGCTGGGGCCGCTGCGGGCCTGGTACGGGGAGCAGGAACTGGAACTGGGCCGGCCGCAGCAGCGGGCCGTGCTCGCCGTGCTGCTGGAGGCCGCCGGACGTGCGGTGGCGGTTCCGGTGCTGGTCGAGGGCGTGTGGGGCGGGGCCGAGCCGGCCGACCCGCGCAAGGCCGTCCAGCTCGCCGTCTCCCGACTGCGCACCGCGTTCCGCCCGTACGCCGGGGACGATCCGGAGCGGATGCCGCTGGTCCGGATCGGCGACGGTTACGCGCTCAAGGCGCACCGGGCCGAGGTCGACACCGCCGACTGGGAGGCACTCCTGGCCGAGACCGGACGGCTCCGCGAGCAGCAGGCGCCGCCGCGGGACGTCCGGGAGGTCCTGCACCGCGCCCAGCGGCTGTGGGTCGGCGAGCCGCTCGCCGGATTGCCCGGGCCGCACGCGGAGGCCGTCCGGGCCCGCCTCACCGAGCAGCGGATCCAGGCCAAGGAGACCCAGCTGGAGCTGGACGCCGACCTCGGCGACCGCACCGACCTGACCGCCGAGGCCGCCGCCCTCGCGCTGGAACACCTCGGCCGGCCCCGGCTCACCGCCGTCCTGATGCGCGCCCTCTACCAGGCAGGCCGCAAGGCCGAGGCACTCGCCGTGTACGAGGACGCCCGGGCAACCCTGCCCCGGGACGCCGACGGCCCGGCCGCCGTACAGTTGCGCATCCTGCGCGAGGACGCCTCCCTGCTGCCCGCCACGGCCCCCGCCACCCCGGCCGAACCCGCCGCCGACACCTGGCAGGCACCCGACCAGCTCCCCTCCGACCTACCCGACTTCACCGGACGCGCCGAGGAGGTCGAGGCCCTCGGCGACCGCCTCTCCGACGCCGGCGGACGGGCCGTCGTGGTCTCCGCCCTGGACGGCATGGGCGGCGTCGGCAAGACCACCCTCGCCGTGCACGTGGCCCGCATGGTCCGCGACCACTTCCCCGACGGGCAGCTCTTCGCCGACCTGCGCGGCGCCGACCACACCCCGCCCGACCCCGGCACCGTGCTCGCGGGCTTCCTGCGCGCCCTCGGCGTCGCCCCCGCCGAGATCCCCCCGGACACCGGCGAGCGCAGCGCGCTCTACCGCTCGGCGCTGGCCGGCCGGCGCGTCCTGGTCGTCCTCGACAACGCCGCCACACCCGGCCACGTCGAACCGCTGCTGCCGGGCTCGGGCGGCTGCGCCGTCCTCATCACCAGCCGCCACCGCCTGGCCGGCCTCGCCGGGGCCCACCAGCTGCGCCTGGACACCCTGCCGCCCGACCAGGCACTGGAACTGCTCACCCGCATCGTCGGCGCCGAACGCGTCGCCGCCGAACCCGAGGCCGCCGAGGAGATCGTCCTGGCCTGCGGACTGCTTCCGCTCGCCGTCCGCATCGTCGCCTCCCGGCTCGCCGCCGACCCGGTACTCACCCTGGCCACCCTCGCCGAAGGGCTGCGCCGCGAACACCGGCTGGCCGAGATCAGCGACGGCGAACGGACCGTGGAAGCCAGCTTCGCGCTCTCCTACCACCGCCTCGACCCCGAACTCGCCCGCGCCTTCCGACTGCTCGCCCTCCCCGACGCCCCCGACATCCCGCTGCCCTGTGCCGCCGCCCTGCTCGACCGCTCCGAGACCGAGACCGACGAACTCCTCGAAACCCTCGTCGACCTCAACCTCCTGCACTCCCCCCGCTTCGGCAGCTACGGCTTCCACGACCTCGTCCGCGCCTACGCCCGCGGCCGGCTCGCCGCCGAGGACGGCGACGCCGACCGCACCGCCGCCGCCGACCGGCTCATCGACTTCTGCCTCGCCACCGCCCGCAACGCCGACCTCGCCGCCCGCAAGGCCGACCCGGTCGAACTCAGCCTGCTCGGCGCCCCGGTGAACTCCCCCGGCCAGGCGATCGCCGACGGCGCCGAGGCGGTGCGCTGGATGCGCGAACAGGCCGAGGTGCACGCCGCCGCCATCGCCCTCAGCTGCGCCGACCCGGCCCTGCCGCTCGACCGCGCCGCCGAACTCACCGACCGGATGGGCGCGGTGCTCCCCGATCGCGCCCGGACCACCGTCATCGCCGACCTCGCCGAACGGGTCGGCCGGGAAGCCGAAGCGCGCGGCGACCACGGCCCGCTCGCCCTCGCCGCGTACGTACGCGGCAGCATGCTCTGGCACGTCAACCGCTACGCCGAGTCGCAGGAGGCGATCCGCCGCGCCGTCGAGCTCTGCACCTCCCCGGCCACCGAGCGCGTCCTCGCCAAGTCCCTGCTCACCCTCGGCGGCAACGCCCGCATCCACGGCCGCTACGCCGAGGCCGCCGAACACGCCGGTCGCGCCGCCCAGCTGTTCCACCGCCTCGGCGCCGAACGCTCCGAGGGCAGCGCGCTCGGCGAGTTCGCGTTCAGCGCCGCCCAGACCGGCCGCCTCGACGAGGCCCGGGACGCCGCCGAGCGCAGCGCCCTCCTGATGAGCCGCTCAGGCCCGGTCTCCGCCGCGACCGGCCGCTACTACCTGGCCCGGGTACTGCGGCTGTGCGGCGACCCGGAGGCGGCGCTCGACCACGCCGTCGGCGCCCGGGAGGAGTTCGCCGCCCTCCAGGTCACCGTCTTCGCCGCCGCGTCCGGCGACCTCGCCGCCCGCATCCACGCCGAGGCCGGCCGCTGGCTGCTCGCCGTCGACGCCGCCGAAGCCGTCCTCCCGCTCGCCCGCCGCACCAGCGCCGCCCTGGAAGCCGCCCTGCTGCGCACCCTCGGCACCGCGCTCACCGGGCTCGGCCGCCCGCGCCAGGCCCGGGCCTGTCTGGCGGACTCCCTGGAGGTGTACGAGCGGCTCGGCCTCGCCGAGGAGATCGCGCAGGCCAGGGCGCTTCTGGCGCAGTAGACACGACATCAACAACCCCCCGCGCTACGCGCGTTGACCGACCGTCTACCGCGCTCCTGGAACGTCTTCCTCGTCAGGCCCCGGGCCGCCACCGAAACGGCCCGGGGCGACAGCACAGACGAGAGGCGCCACCATGCCCACCCTTCCCCAGCACGGCCAGTCCTGGACCCTCAAGTCCGCCAACGGAACGGTCGCCGACGTCCGGTCCAGCCAGACCGCCGCCGGCACCGCCATCCAGTCCTGGAGCTCCAACGGCACCACCGCCCAGGGCTGGACCTTCTGGGCCAAGGAGAACGGCAGCTTCCTCCTGGAGACCCAGCTGACCGTCGGCCGCCACGCCCCCGGCCAGGCCATGGTCATGGACTTCAACTACTCCATCGGCCAGACCTGGCTGTACAACGAGCACAACCAGCCCAACCAGCACTGGTGCTTCGAGCCCCTCGACAACGACTGGGTCCGCGTCCGCACCACGCGCACCGACGGAGGCGAGCTCTTCCTCACCGCCGCCGCCCCCGGCTCCCCGCTCACCCTGGCCGGCAAGGACGACGCCAACCCGGCACAGCGCTGGCAGCTCGTCCCGGCCGGCGGCGTCAGCGGCGGCGGCCAGCAGCAGCGGCCCCAGCCGCAGCCCCAGCCCCAGCCGGGCGGCGGCGGCGACTTCCGCACCGAGATGCTGAACGCCGTCAACGCGGAGCGCGGCCGCGTCGGCGCCCCGGCGCTGCGCCTCGACGACCGCCTCAGCGCGGCCGCCCAGAGGCACGCCAACGACATGGCCTCGCACGACCTCACCCAGCACGACGGCACCGACGGCAGCTCCCCCTGGGACCGCATCCGCGACGCCGGCTTCACCTCGCGCGCGTCCGCCGAGAACGTCACCCCCGGCAACAGCGTCGCGGAGGCGATGCAGATGTGGATGAACAGCCCGCACCACCGGGACAACATCCTCGGCACCGCCTACAACTGCATCGGCATCGGCTACACGCCCCGCCAGCGCGGCAACTGGGGTCGCTACGTGCAGACCTTCGGCCAGGCCTGAGAGCCCGCCGGGCCTCCCTTCGGCACGCCCGGCGCACGTCCGGCGCACGTCCGGCGCACGTCCAGCGCGCCTCCAAGCGCAGCTCCAAGCGCGCTTCCCAGCACACTTCCAGCAACAAGGAGTCCCCACCCATGTCCTCGAACGCGGCGGACCTGATCCGCATCGCCCGAGACGAGGTCGGCTACCACGAGGGCCGAAGCGGCGGGCACTGGAACAACATCCAGAAGTTCTCCCCCGCCGTCCCCGGCCTGGAGTGGTCCCAGGGCGAGGCCTGGTGCGCCACCTTCGTCGCCTGGTGCGCCCGGGAGTCCGGCAACACCGGACTCTTCCCGGTCACCGCCTCCTGCGCCGAGGGCGTCGCCTGGTTCAAGGAGCGCGGCCGCTTCACCGAGTACCCGGTGATCGGCGGCCAGGTCTTCTACGGCCCCGGCGGCGGCAGCCACACCGGCATCTGCATCGCCTACACCAGCTCCACCATCACCACCGTCGAGGGCAACACCAACGACGGGGGCAGCTCCGAAGGCGACGGCGTCTACATGAAGACCCGTGAGCGCCGCTCGGACTGGGTCCACGGGTACGGCATCCCGGACTTCGCCGGCGGCGTCGTCCTGGCCGACCCGGAGTGGAAGGACCGGCCCGGGGCGCTCTACTTCGGGCAGGAGGCCTCGGCGGCGGACAGCCCCGCCGGCGGCGCCCCCTCCGGCGACACCGCCCCGGCGGCCGACGGCGGCGGCGACGGCAGCGAGCCCTTCCCCGGTGCCGACTTCTTCCACGACGGCCAGAAGAGCGACGTCGTCACCCGGATGGGAGAACGCCTCGTCGCCGAGGGCTGCTCCGCCTACGCCGAGGGCCCCGGGCCCGAGTGGTCCGACGCCGACCGGGAGTCCTTCCGCAACTGGCAGCACAAGCTCGGCGACTCCGGTCCGGACGCCGACGGCATCCCCGGCCCCAAGCAGTGGGCCGCACTCCAGGTCCCGCGCGGCTGACGCCCCGGACCGTCCACCACACCGAAAGGAGAAGTCAGATGGGAACCACCACCCGGACCCGCAGGGTCCTCGCCTCGCTCGGCGCCGTCGCGGCCGTCGCGGGGGCGGTCGTCGCCGGCGCCCCGGCGGCGCAGGCCGCCCAGGCCGGCAGCTGCGACCAGGCTCCGGCCCCCGCGCTGCACACGCCCCAGAAGGTCTACAACGGCGCCGCCGGCGTCCTCGACCTGCCGAACGCCAACGAGGCCAACGGCCAGTGGATCGGCGTCTACACGCCCAACGACTGGTCCACCGCCCAGACCTGGTCGTTCTGGGGCTACTGCGACGGCACCACCGCCATCTCGCACGGCGGCCAGGGCAAGGTCGTCGAGGTGGGCGCCGGCTCGGGGAGCGTCCGGCTCTGGGACACCCCCGGAGGCTGGGACGGGCTCAACCAGCCGGCCGGCAACCGGATGCCCGCCAACCAGAAGTGGCGGCTGACCGACGAGGACCGCGGCTGGTACCTGATCCGCAACGCGGCCACCGGGCAGTGCCTCGTGTCCAACGGCATCGGCCTCGGCACCACGATGACCGGCTGCGACACCAACGCGCCGGCCCAGCGCTGGATGGTCTGAGCCAGGCCCGGTAGGGCCGGTCCGCTCCTCCGAGCCGAGCCCCCGGGCCCGGGGGGGGGGGGGGGGGGCCCGGGGGGGGCGCGGCGCGCCGCGGCCCGGGGGGGGTGAGGAAAAACCAGCCCCCCCGACCTAAAACAAAGAGGGTTT
>NZ_JBHTRF010000143.1:0-7906 GCF_042796115.1 Kitasatospora sp. NPDC056446
CCCGTTGCCGAGAGATCGGCACGGCGGGTTCGGAGAGCGGTCCGGGGAAACGGACCGGGAGTAATCCCGGTACCGCGCCCCGGGCCGACTCACCAGCCCGATCTCCCATCCCTCCCAAAAAACCCCGGGCGTCGGCTTCACCGAAAGACTCCAGGACCTGGCGACACGACCATGATCACTCGAAAAGATGAACTTCGATCGTGTGGACCGAGTCGTCTTATGTGATATCTGTGCAGGTCAAGTGGCATATCAGCGACTCGCGGGTGAGGCTTTTCGCCTATCCGCTCCTGCACGGCGCCGTCGAAGTTCATGCATGATCCTCCCCAGCACATCAGTGCGCTCTGTCAAGGACACTCGGTAAAGTGTGATGGAGGGATGTGGCGGTGTACGACGCTGCCCTGGGCCAGCAGAGGATGAAAATCCTCTCCGCAGCCATCCGCGGAGGTTATGCATGGACGGTTCGGCATCGCGAACCACGTGCCTGGCGGGAAATCATGAGCATGGCTGGGGTGGTCAACGCCCTGTACCCCCAGCAGGAAGTTCTGACACCGGCTGAGTTCGTCAGGTCGCTCTCTTACCCGCTGGGAAAGCTGGCACCGGATGTCTTCGACGGGGATCCGCTGGGCCAGTTGACCGTCCTGGAGTGGGGCGAGCTCAGTGACGACGTCTGGTCCGACGGTTGCACGTCCGTCATGGAACTCTTGCAAAAGGGCGACAGGGGTCGAGGCTGGCTGCCGAGTTGGGCTTGGATGCGCCAAGAGGGCGTGGAGAACGAGGCGTTCGCGGGGATCCGAGTAGGAGCCAACGAACACTCGTACCGGGCCCGCCGCCGATTTGTTGTCGAATATCCGGCTGGCGGTACGGGAGAAATCCTCGACTTGTGTGCGGAGGCCGGCATCGACCCACCTGTCCAGTACGTCGATTTGCCGGCTGACCGCGTGTACGGCGGTCGTTGGTGGTGGGCTTGCCCGAAATGCCGGTGGCCGATGCGGGTGGACGGCCACCGGGTGCGGTGCACCTACCTGTACCACCAGGCTCACTACACCGTGCGTTCCGAACCACTCACGGGGGGCCGTCCTCAGTTGCTTCGCAGAGACTCCCAGGTGCCACGGCCCCCAGGAGCGCGCGAACGACGGAAACAGGGGCCGGAACGCACGGTGTGCGTCGACTTCGCGGTATGGCGGTTCATCGTCGTACCAGGTGTCGAGGAGCTCTCGCTGTACCGTCGCTGGCACGGCAAACCGCTGTTGGACGTCACGCTGTGGCCCGGGCTGGACATCTACGACCTGGAATTCGCCGTCGAGTCCCTGGGCTGGACTTTGTCGATCGACCTCAAGGATGTGGCGAGCGCTACCACCCTGGCCGAGAAGGTTCGTCAGAAACCACTCGCCGCCAACACCATCGTGCTGCCCGATCACCGCGGTCCCGGGCAGAAAGCGGAGCTGCAGAAACTTCTGCCCGGCTACACCGTCTGGCTCGTCGAGGACGTGAACAAAGAGATCAGCAAGCAGTTGACCCGAGCGAAGCGACAGACGAAATGACCGATCTCTCCTCTCAGCGGACTGAGCGCGAGGAGCGCGGGTTGCCCCGGCTCATCGCCTGTGCCCTGGCCTGCTCACTGGCCCACTTCCCGGCGCCCGACGGCGGCAGCGTCGACGCGGCCCATTTCCTGCTCAGCGGCAAGTACGACCTCTGGCCCGGATACCGGGAACTGCCTTTCGATGACCAGCGGCGCCTGGCACGGCTACTGCGGCACCGGGGCAACGCCCTCGCGGACAAGGCGGTCTTCCAGGACCGCGTTGCCGACCAGTTCGCCCAGGACAGGGTGCCCGGTACGCGCCTCGAACCCGACGGGCGGCACGTCCGGTTCCACCACGGTGTTACACCGCGGGAGTTCGCCGATCGGCTGTTGGACGAACTCGACCGTGTCGCCGAGGAGGCGTTCCGCCCCCAGTCCATCGCCAAGGTCGGCGAGCACACCCACAACCTGCAGGTGCCGATGGCCGGTGGACTCACCACGCCGGCGCTGGCCACCTACACCTTCCTGGCCGAACACGTCCCCGCGCACCGCCCGCCCGCCGCCGTCCTACGGACGTCTCCCGATCTCCCCCACGTCGCTCTCGACATTCAGGGCTTCCTCGCCCTGAACCGTACCCTCGACGGGGAAACCGGGTCGGCCTACCGCGAGGGAGCACTGGGCCCGTTCTTCTCCCGGATGCGGGACCGAAGCGGTCGCGCGGTGGGGAAGGAGCTGGTCCTACGGGCGGGGGACATCCAGGTCCTCAGCGCGCCGACCGGATCCGGAAAGAGCGTCATGATGGCTGGCATCGCGGCCTGGGCCGTCCAACAGGGCCATACCCTCGCCCTGGTCGTCAGCACCAACGCGGACGTGCTGAAGCTGACCCGGCAGATCGAGGAGGAACTGGTTGCGGCCGACCTTCTCAAGGCGTCCCGGTTGAAACCGGAACAGGTGGTCGTACCGCTGATGTCACCCGACGGGCTGGTGCGCGAGTTGGAGCGCACCATTCGCAACTCCACGGATACCGCGTACGTGGACTGGGTGTTCGAACGGCTCGGCTACTCCTGCCAGCTCCCGGTCCTGGCGGCGGTCGACGACGAGGTGGACGCCTGGACGCCCGGCGGGGAACCTTGCCGCAGACTCGCACCGGTACGGCCGCCGCGCCAGAACGAGTACCGCACGATGCCCGAGCCCAAGGTGTGCCCCTTCCGACACAAGTGCGGCAAGTTCCGCCTGACGCGCGCGGCCACCACCGCGAGCATCCTCGTCACCACACACTCCAACCTGCACGCGGGCAACGTCCACATTCCGCTGGAGTCGGAGGACGGCCTCGTGAGCGAGCACGTCTCCGTCGAGGAGTTCGTGCTCCGGCGCTGTCAGATCGTCCTCATCGACGAACTCGACGCCTTCCAGTCCACCGTGTTCGAGCGCAACGGTCGGAACCTGGTGTTGGCCTGGGGCGACCGGCCGCACGACCGACCGCTGATCGAGCTGGACAACCAGCTCGTCGCGGCCTTCCACCGGCTGCCCGCGGCGCTGGAGGAACGGGCCCGCAAGAACGTCTCGGAGAGCCGCGCGCTCGCCGAGACCTACACCATGCATCTCGCCCGCGGTGACCTGGGACAGACCGACCGCCTCTCCGAAGGAACTGCGTCCCGTCCGAACCGCCGACGACGGAGTGACGCCGCCCGCCGTTGGATCGTGCCGACCAAGTGGGACTCCTGGCTCGCGGCGAAGCTCGCCCCGTTCCTCGACAACGATCCCCAACAGATCGGTGCCGCAGAACCCGTCCGGACGGGCATCAGTCACACCTTCACCCTGGAGACGGTGTGGGATCCCGCCATCGACACCCACCTGTTGCCCGACCACCTGCAGGGCTTCGCGGGGATCCTCCGCAGTGTCACCAGCAAGCAGCACGAGGCGGGCTCCCTCGACCACGCCAGGGACCGCCTCGACGTCCTGCTGAGGACCTGGGTGCCCGCACCGAAGACCCGGCTCGACGTGATCGACCGCCTCGTCCGGCGGATGTTCCTCGCCCCGCTCCGCGACCTGCTGCACCGTTTCGTCTACGACGCGCCCCAGCTCAAGCTGGCCGGCGTGGCGGCGGCGGAGGAGATCGCCTCCGCCCTGGGCGGTTACGACCATTGGCGCGCCGTCCCACACGGTCCGCTCGGCCGTCAGGTCTTCGCTTTCACCGAGGACGTCAACCCGCTCGCCCCGCAGGACACCAGGTTGAGTGCCGTGGCCTTCGGCGGGGACCCTCACCGGTACCTCCTTGATCTCGGGCAGAACACGGCGCTGGCGCACTCCGGCCACCGCCGGATCGTGCTCGGGCTGTCCGCCACCGCTTACGTACCCGGCGCGCACCGTCACCACGTCCACACCAGGCCCACCTACGTCGTCCCCGACGACGGCGAACCGATCGAAGTCGACATCAGGCCTGTCCCGGGGATCGGATCGGAAGAGCTTCTGCGGATCTCCGGGCTCTCCGGCACGAAACGGCGTGAAGCGACCCATGAGCTCGGCGCCAAGCTGTGGAGCGAACTGAAGCGGGAGCTCGATCAACTCGCCTCCGCGGGCAATCCGGTCGGGATCCAGGACGCCATCCTGCTCGCCACCACCTCCTACATCAGCTGCCTGGACCTCGCAGACGGCCTCACCTCGGCGGGCGCTCCGCCCGGCCTCGTCGCCGTCGCCGTCCGTCCCGATCCCGAGCGCGTTGCCGACGCCGAGGGGCCGTACCGTCCGTGGACCGAGATCCCCGCTGATCGCCTGGAGGACTTCGGTGCGATGGCGGGTGCCCGGATCCTGGTGGCCCCGGTGCAACGGGCCGAGCGGAGCCTCAACATCCTCTCCCCGGGTGAGCGCCGTTCCCGCGTCGGTGCCATCTGGCTCGCCGTCCGGCCTATGTCCATCGTCGACGAACCCAGCGAACTGCTCGCCCACATCGGCGCCCGGACCTTCGATGAGCACCCGCCGCACGACCTCCCGTGGAAGGCGCTGGAGGGCGCGGAGCAGACCGCGAGTGGCTACTTCAACGAACTGCTGTCCAGCGAGCGGTACTTCCGGGCACTCCCGGCCCGCGCCAAGATCGCGGTCGCCGCGGAACTCGTCGCCTCCCTCACCCAACTTGTGGGGCGTGCCCGCCGCGGCGGCACACCGGGCAGGCTCCGCCTGGTCGACGCGGCCTTCATCGACCCCAGCGGGAACTCCGACCTGCCGTCCATTCTGCGTGCGCTTCGCAGCAAGTGGATCGCCAGCGGGGAATTCGACACCGTCGTCAACACCAACCGTGCGGCGCTGGAGGGGTTCTTCACCTTCGCCGATCAGCAGCACCGCCGCCGATCGAACCTGGACACCGAATGCTGAACACTCTCGCCTTCACCATGGACCCGAAGAAGCTGGGCAAGGTCGTGCTGTACGCGCTCAGCGAGGACTTCGCCCAGGCCTGGAGCCTGCTACCCAGCTACCGCGATCACGAGGGCGCCAAGCCCGTCCGTCCGGCGTACGCCTCGCTGGCCACCGCGCTGTCCGCGGTGACCAACCAACCGGTCGTCATCATGCCCGACACCCTCGGCAAGCCGGACGACGAGACCCGCACCCCAACGATGCTCGCCACCACCAAGATTATCGAACCTCGGCTCCTGAGCCGCGCCGTCCGTGCCTGGGAACGCCACATCCGCAGGGACGACGATGCCAACACCCTGGCGCCGCTGCTCGACCAGTGCACACCGACCCGGGCGAACCTGGCCTCCTTCATCGACCAAACCACCACAGGCCGACCCCGAGCACCCCAGTGGTTCTTCCGCGTCGCCGCCTGGAACATCGCCGCCGAGCTCGCGCGCCATCCCCTGCCCCTTCCGCTCCCGCACTGTCCCTTCCCCGCCGCAGCACCCGAGGGGGACGGTCCGGCAGGCGAACCGGACGGTCAGCAGCCCGAACCGTCGGCCGGTGCCGAGGGCGACCAGCCGGTCAAGCAACCGCAGTTGACATGGCTGATGGACACCAACGGCAGTCTGCTCGCCTGGAACCACCTACTGACCAACAACGCCGGCCGGCGCCAGACCGAGGGCGTAGCCATACACAAACTCGACTTCCGCGTCATCACACTGCCGGGCGAGCCCCTCATCACCGTCCACGTCCTGCCCACGTTCAGTCGTCTCGCCACCCACTGGGCGGGCACTCGGACCGCTTTCGTCCACCGCGGCACCAAGACCATCCTCCGGGTCCCCGTGGGCCATCGCCGCACGGAAGAGGGCTGGGAGCCGTACATCCGGGGTTTCGCCGCTCGGGTCGTCGGGAATTGCGACCTGAAACCCGTCACCCTGTGCGACAACGAGGGACTGAGCCACAAGAACCGACCGATCCGCGTACTGATCCCGGGGCCGACCGAGCATCCGCTCGGTAAGGGCACCGGCACCCGCTTCAACCTCGCTCTCGCCCGCCACATCGACACTGTCCTCGGCCCCAAGCTCGGCCTGCGGCAGGTGTCGTACGTCCGGACGGAGCACCAGGTCGCCCGCAACGCCAAGGGCCCGGTCTTGCGCGAGGACCTGGACCACGCCCTTGCCGGCACCGGACACGACCACATCCGCATCCTCGCCCTCTACGACCACGAGCACACCCGTCGACGCATGATCGAGGCCCTTGTCCCCTACACGGACTCCCCCGACCTCGTGGCCGACTGGGAGGACGAGAGCGACTGCAAACTCACCGCGTGCACCAGCGTGTGGTTCCGACGACTGCCGGCCCTGGTCGCCATCAGTCGCCCCGATTGGAACCGTGAACTCGCCTTCCTCGACGCTCTTCCGGGCCCCGCCCTCAACGGAGCGTGGGTCGAGACCGTGTGGAATCCCAAGAAGAGCAGCCGCCGGGACCGCGGCGCGGACTACGACCCGAAGCGGGACCTGCGTCGGCACTTCCACCAGCGCGGGATGGTCTCCCAGTTCATCGCGTTCAAGGAACCCCCCAAGGCCAAGGAGGAAGTTGCCAGGGAAACCGCCACCACGGTGCCCGCCGCCGAGCCGGAACCCCTCGACTCCGTACCCGGGCCCGCCACCGAAACCCTGGAGAACGGGACGGCGGACTTGGACGGGACCGAAGCGGACAAGTCTAGCCGTCCACGAGGCCCTCGCCTGGACTTCCCCGCGGTCAACGGACTCCGCGACCTGCTGCTCCGACTCGGGGCGGTCGACCGGAGGCTGGCGGATGCGGTATCGATGGACCACCCCGCTGTGCTCGTCGGGCTGCACCTTCGGCAGCAGCGAGCCAGCACCCGCACCATCGGCTCCGCCGACCAGACCCAGATGGTCGAGGTGCTGACCGCCCTCCACACCCACCCCGACCCCACCGTGCCGTGGCGATTGGAGATGTACAGCCGTCGCCTGCACGCCTGGCTCCCGATCGCCGAGGCGGAGTCCTCCTTCGGGTCCGGTCCGATCGGCGTAGCCGGTCACGCCAGGCACGAGGACGGCGCCCGACTCGTCCGCGAGGAGATCCGCTCCGCGCTGCGCGTCCTACCGGGCGTGGCCCCCGTCGTGATCTTCACTGACGCCGAAGCCTGCCGAACCATCTGGCCCGGTCTGCAGAACGCCCGCCTCGGCCACGGCCCGCTCCCCGGCGACAGCCTCCGCGAGGACGGCCGCGCGGCAGCGGACGTCTGCATCAACACCTCATACGGCGAAGTCCCCACCCCCGTCGACCGTGTCGGCAGGCGGCGCCCGGATCCGCACAAACCCGCCGCCCCCGACGAATGGCTGTACCGGCGCACAACCACCGCCGGAGTCACCAGTTGGTACCTCGCCCAGACATCACGCACCTACAACGGTTTCGGGCAGACCGGCACCAACGGAAGCCAGCACACCCGTTTCACCATCCCCGAAGCGCTGAAAGCACAACTGCTGGCCAAGGACTGGAGCAGCTTCACCGCCATCCAGATCACGGTTCCCGCTGCCGGACCCTACGTTCCAGAAGCCCTGGCGGCCCTGACGGCCGCGCTGTGCCACCAGTCCCTGGCCTGGGACTCCCGCACCCGCCACCCGGTCGCCCTCCACATCGCCGGTAGCGTGGACCGGAACCATGCCGAGTACCGCGGAGCCACACTCGCCGAAGGGAACCCGGGCTCGGAGGAGCAACAAGACAGCTGAAGCGGCCTTCGTCGGAGCATGCTCGCGGGTGTGGAGGACTTCCTCCACACCCGCGTTCAGTTCCTCTGCCGGCGCATGATCGCTCGTGTCACCCCTGACCCAGCCGACTGGGAACGTGCTACTCGGGGAGTGGGCGCAGAACGGCGAGTGGCCCTTACAGCGGCAAGCTGCCGTTGCGCCCCCCGCCGGGCAACGCACAATTGCGGGGCCCCCTAGGTGGCCATACCCCAATCGGAGCGGC
>NZ_JBHTRF010000144.1:0-7385 GCF_042796115.1 Kitasatospora sp. NPDC056446
TTGTTTATACGAGACCGGGCGGGGGCCGGCGGGGTGGACGGCCGGCCCCGGGGGGAGCCGACCGGCCACCCGGGGTCTTCGGGTGGTACTGCCTGCCGGCGCCGCGCGGCGGCGCCGGGTCCTGCGGATGGTGCGGGTCCTGCGGATGGTGCGGGTGGTGCGGGTCCTGCAGGTGGTGCGGTCCGGGTGGGCGGCGAACCCGGGGGGAGTCGCTCGCCGCCCACCCGGAGTTCTGGGGGGCAACCCGCCGGGCTACCGGTCGTTCCCGGTCCGGTCGGGTCTGCTCGGTCGGACGTCCGGCACGGTGGGTGCGGCCGGCGGGGTCGGGACCGTCACCCCGGACTTGCCGGGTCTGGTACCGCCGCCGCCGTCCTCGCCGTTGCCGCCGGCCCTGCCGCCGGAGGCCTGGCCGTTGTTGTTGCCGTTCGCGTTCCCGCCGTTGGCGTTGCCGCCGTTCGCGTTCCCGCCGTTGCCGTTGGCATTGCCGTTGCCCCGGCCGCCGTCGGTGCCCCCCTTGCCCTTGTCCGTGCCGGGGGCGGCGCCGGTCCGGGCGGGGTCGTGCGGTTCCGCGGTGCCGCCCTGGTGGTCGTCGTCCCCCGCGCCGAGGGCCGCGGCGCAGAAGTCCGCCACCCCGTCGGCGCCGCCGGCCGCCGTGACCAGCGGGCCGTACAGCGGATCGACGGCCAGCCGGCCCGGGCGCTCGCCCTTGGCCGTCCGGTCGGCGAAGCCGCGGCAGAGGCCGAGCAGCGCCGGCGGGACGGCCGTCCGGTCGCCGCGCCCCCCGGCTGACGGAGTGCCGGGGGTCGCGGCGCCGGACGGGACGCCCGTCTGGGGCCCGGCCGAGGCGCCGTCGGACGGACGGGCCGAGCCGGACGCCGGGGCGAACGGGGTCCCCCCGGCGGACGGACCGGCGGACGACGCCCCCGAAGGGGAGCCGGTGACGGCACCGCCCTGGGCCGCGAGCGTGTGCTCCGGCTCGACGGGACCGCCGCCGCCCAGCGCGGACGGCAGGTTGCCGGTACCGGCGGCGACCGCGACCCCGCACAGCGCGGTGGCGCCGAGCACGGCGGCAGCGGCCTTCGTGCTGAAGGCCCTGGCCAGCGCGGCGGTTGCCATCGATCGTCTCCGGACGGGTGTCACTACGGGGTCGGGCGTGAGACTCGCCGCCCGGAACGCGGCCAGGGCGGCCTCCTCCCCGGCCAGTTCGCCGGCCGTCGCGGGAGCGGCGGCCGCGGCGAGCACCCGGGCGAGCTGCCCGGGACCGCCGTCCGGTCCGGTGAGCGAGGCGTCCTGCCCGGCCGACGGGGCGGCCACGGCACCGCCGAGCAATTGCTCGGCGGCATCACGGTCGATCCGACGGGATCGGTTGGTGCTCATCTCATGTCCTTCAGCGTCGCGGCCCGGCGTTCTGTCACACCCTGCGGAGAACTTTTTTTCGCGGGTTTCCCCGCGGGTCGCCCCGAGGCCTCGCCCGCGCTCCTTCCGAGGGCGTCGCCGACCGGCGCACCGCCGGTCCGCGCGGCCGGGATCCCGTCCCCGCCGCTCGCTCCCCCGCGCACTCCCCCGTTCCCGCCCCCGCCTCCGCCCTCGTTGCCTCCCCCGGACGCGAAGGACTGCTCCAGCAGCCCGGCCAGCCGCCGCAGTCCCCGGTGGGCGGCCATCCGGACACTGCCGGCCCGCTTGCCGAGCACCCGGGCGGCGCTCTCCGCGTCCAGTTCCATGACCACCCGCAGCAGCACCGCCTCGGCCTGGTCGCGCGGCAGCCGGGAGATCAGCGCCAGCGCGTCGGCGGTGCCGACCGTGGTCAGCGCGGCGCGTGCGGTGTCGTCCCCGGCCGCCAGTTCGACGAGGTACTCGAAGGGCAGGTCGGCGACCGGACGGCGGCGGCGGGCGCGCAGGTGGTCGAGCGCCCGGTGCCGGGCGACGGTGGCGGCCCAACCGCGGAAGCCGTCCCCGTCGCCGGAGAATCCGCGCAGGTCGCGGGCGATCTGCAGCCAGGCCTCCGAGGCGATGTCCTCGGCGTCCTGCCGGTCCTCCGGCCGCCCGCCGACCAGCACCCGCAGGTAGCGCAGCAGGCCCGGCTGGACGGTCCGGAAGAGCAGCCGGAACGCCTCCTCGTCCCCGCCCTGGGCGGCGCGGACCGCTTCCGTCAGATCGGTGGGAGCGGGGGCCGCCCCCGGTGGTGGACCGGTGGTCGGTACTGGTCCGGACCGGCCGACCGGGCTGCCGGTGCCCGCTCCGGGGCGCTCTGCACTCTGCACCCGCCACATGATGCGCCATTCGGGCGAACGCTCCGGCTCCGGCCGAAGGACCGGCCGGAGCCGGGGCCAAGGTCCTGCGGACTGCTGCCGTTCGCCCGCGGCCCCGGCGGGACGGCCCCGCCTACGTTGTCGGTAGGCGAAGCAGTCCGGGCCGCCGCCGCGTCCCGGCCGGACCCGCCGGGCCCCTCCGAACGCGTGGACGGACGGACGCCCGGGCCGCGCACCCCGGCCGCGCACCACGGCCTCGCCCACCACCACGGCGGGCCGCCGCGCCGGCCGCCGCAGCCACCCGGGGACCCGGGGATCCGCCGCGATCCGGTGCCGGAGCGGCTACGAACCATCAGCAGGCACGACCGGCAGGGACGAACGATGACGACCGCCCACGAGCTCCACGCCAGGGGGCTGCGCGAACACCTCGCGCCCGCCCTGCGCGCCCTGGGCCTCACCGGGTGGCGCCGGACCTTCGCCCTGCCGGACGGCACCCACTGGGTGCTGGTCGGACTGGCCGAGCGCCCCGCCGCCGACCGGGTGTCCTTCACCTTCGACCTCAGCCTGGTCCGCCGCGCCGCCTGGAGCGCGGCCGGGCTGCCCGGGCACCGGCCCGACCCGCGCGTCCGGTACGGCGTCGAGACCTGGCGGGCCCGGATCGGCGAGGTGCTGCCGGTCGGCGAGGACGTCTGGTGGGAGGTGCTGCCCGGGCCGCGCTGGCAGCTCCCGCTGGACGACGCCGTCGCGGCCGTCCGCCACTACGGCCTACCGGAGCTGCGGCGCCGGGCCGGTGCCGACCTCGCACTCCTCGCCGGGCCGGCCGGCGGCCTCACCGGGGAGGCCTACCTCCTCCCCGCCGAGCTGGAGCGGGTCAACGCCGCGCTGCTGACCGCCGCGGTGGCCCGGGTGCGGCGCGCCGAGCTGACCGACGGGGCGCTGGTGCTGACCGGAGCCTGGACGCGCGGCGATGCCGTCGCCCGGACCGTCCTGGCGGGGGTCGCCGAGGGCTTCCTGTCCGCCGGGGACGAGCGGTTCGACACCGTCCGCTGCCGGGACACCCTGGACCGGGAGCTGTGGACCTTCCCCGACCGGAGTTAGCGAACGCGCAGGTCGGAGGCGGTGTCACGGCGCGCACCATGACAACCGTCATGCGGATCCCGCAACGGACGGCACTGCTCTGACGGAGGGTCGGACGGAAAGACTGGAGGCACGACGCGGGCAGCAGCCCGCGGCCGCCAGCCGGGGAGGAACCGCCGTGAGCCAGACCGTCAGCGCCGCCGCCGTCACTGCCACCGCCGCCACCGCCGCCAAGGCCGCCGCCCCCGCGAAGGCCTCCACCTCGCCGGCCTCCGGCCTCCGCCCGCTGGCCCTCGACGTGGCCGCCCCACTGGCCGGCTACTACCTGCTGCACTCGGTCTGCGGCCTGAGCGAGTTCGCCGCACTGGCCTGGAGCAGTGCCTTCCCGGCCGCCCGTACCGTCCTCGGCCTGCTGCACGAGCGCCGGCTCAACCTGTGGGCCACCCTGATGCTGACCGTCAACCTGGCGGGACTGGCCCTGACCTTCGTCACCGGCGACGCCCGGATGATGATCGCCAAGGACGGCGGCCTGAGCGGCTCCGTGGCGGTCGCGGTCCTGGTCTCCGCGCTGATCGGCCGGCCGGTGATGACCTCGGTGCTGATGCCCTTCGTCACCAAGGGCCGGCCGGACCGGGCCGCCGCCTGGCAGCGGCTGGCCGAGGGCCGGGCGGCCGCGTCGCGCTCCTTCCGCCGCCACGAGCGGGTGTTCTCGGGCATCTGGGGCGTAGCGCTGCTGACCGAGTGCGCGGCCCGGGTGGTCGGCGCCTTCACCCTGCCGGTGTCGACCATGGCCTGGCTGTCCACCGTGTTCATGATCGGCGCCATCGTGGCCGGCTCGCTGCTCGGCCAGATCGCCGTCGAGCCGATCGAGAAGCTGGTCGGCGCCGAGGCCGAGGCCCCCACCACCGCCTGAGCCGCACCCCGGCCGCACCCCGGCCGCGACCGGCCCGCACGGGAACAGCCGACACGGGACCGGACGACACGGGAACGGCCGGCACGGGACCGGCCGGCAGGTGAACGGGCGGCTCCGGGGGCTCGAACGGCCAGGAACCATCCGGACCTCCCGGGAGTCCTTGTATAACGAGGGGGTAACGGGACCCCCGACGAGGAAACGGGGACCCCCATGTACCGGACGACGCACGCGCCGAGCACCGTCGAGGACCGCACGCTCGTCTGGGACGGCTGCCTGAACGTCCGTGACCTGGGCGGGCTGCCCACCGCCTCCGGCCGGCTCACCGCCCGCCGCGTGATAGTCCGGGCGGACAACCTGGACCGCCTCACCGCCGAGGGCTGGGACGCCCTCCTCGACCACGGTGTCCGCACCGTGGTCGACCTGCGCGACACCGAGGAGTACAAGCCGCTCCTCCCGCTCCCGGACGGTGTCGACCTGGTCCGCGTACCGCTGGACGAACTCGCCGGCCCCGCCTGGTGGGAGGCCCACGGCCGACTGGACGGCACCCCGCTCGCCCTCCGCCCGTACCTGGACCACTGCCCGCACGCCGCCGCCGCGCTGATCGCCGCGGTCGCCGGGGCCCGGCCCGGCGGCGTGGTGGTGCACTGCGGCGCCGGCCGTGACCGCACCGGCCTGGCCGCCCTGCTGCTACTCGCCCTGGCCGGGGTCGACCGGGCCGCGATCACCGAGGACTACCTGCTGAGCGGCCCCAACGTCCGCCCGCTGTACGGGATGCTGGGCCTGCCGGACCCGTACCACCGGATCGACGCGGTGCTCGCCGAGGCCGGCACCACCGCCGAGGCCGCCCTGACGGCCGCGCTCGACGGGTTCGACCCGGCCGGCTACCTGCTCGCGGCGGGTGTCGCGCCCGACCGGATCGCCGCCGTCCGGGCCCGCCTGCTGCCCGACTTCTGACGGGCTACCAGAGCCGGTCGACCAGGCCCGGGTGGAGGGCGATCCGCCGGTGCGGGAAGTCCGTCCGCCGGCGGCGGGCGCGCTCGGTGAAGAAGGCCGCCACCACCACCTTGTCGAAGCCCTCCCGGTCGCTCGGGAAGGGCTCCTCGGCCGTCCCGCCGACCAGGACCGCGCCCGGCAGCTCCGCCCAGCCCGCGCTCTCGTAGAAGGCCAGCAGCCCCCGGTCGCAGGTGAACAGCCCGAGGTCGGCGCCGCTCTCCCCGACGGCGGTACGGGCGGCCGCCACCAGCCGCCGCCCGTGCCCCCGGCCGCGCAGGGCCGGGTCGGTGACCACGGCACTGAGGCCGCTCGCCGCGTACCTGTGGCCCGCGTGGTCGAGGTCCTTGGAGAGCAGGTCGAGCGCGGCCAGCACGCGGTCGCCGGACAGCAGGAGGAGGGAGCGCGGGCGCAGCGCCGGGTCGTGCACCGGATCGGCGGTCGGCCCGGGCCCGGCGGGCCCGCTGGGCCAGGCCGACTCCTGCAACTCGGCGACCTGGAGCTTGAGTTCGCGGGGCACCTCGGCCTCGGGCAGGGACAGGACCCGAAGTCCGTCCATGGCGCACCTCCTTTCCGTCACGGTCGTCGAACCCTACCCGCCGGGATCGTCAACTGATGGTTGACGATCCTCGGGGCGACAACCTACGGTTGACGCATGGAGAATCCCGTTGTTCCCAACAGCACTCCGCTGCGCCTCGACGACCTGATCGCGGCCATCAAGCAGGTCCACCCCGACGCGCTGGACCAGCTCTCGGACGCGGTCATCGCCGCCGACCACCTCGGAGAACTCGCCGACCACCTGATCGGCCACTTCGTCGACCAGGCCCGCCGCTCCGGCGCCTCCTGGACCGACATCGGCCGCAGCATGGGCGTCACCAAGCAGGCCGCCCAGAAGCGCTTCGTCCCCAAGGACCCGGGCACCCCGAACGACCTCGACCCCAGCCAGGGCTTCAGCCGGTTCACGCCCCGGGCCCGCAAGGTCGTGGTGGCCTCGCAGGAGGAGGCCCGCAAGGCCGGCAACGCCGAGATCACCGCCGAACACATCCTGCTCGGCCTACTCGCCGAGCCCGAGGGCATCGCCGTCAAGGCGCTCGCCGCCCAGGGCATCACCCCGAAGGCCGTCCGGACGGCGACCACCGCCGCCCTGCCGACCGCCGTCGAGCAGACGCTGCCCGCACTGATCCCGTACGACGGGCAGGGGAAGAAGGTGCTGGAGCTGACCTTCCGCGAGGCGCTCAAGCTCGGGCACAACTACGTCGGCACCGAGCACATCCTGCTCGCGCTGCTGGAGCAGGAGAACGGCGAGGGCGTGCTCGCCGGACTGAAGGTGGACAAGTCCGAGGCGGAGACCTTCATCTCGGAGGCCATCGCCGCCATCATCGCCGCCCGGGACGCCGAGTCCGGGCAGCAGTGAACCGGGACCGTGCCCCGGGCGGAACTCCAGCCCGGGGTACGGCCGTTGCGGTCAGAACCCGGAGACGTGGGTGGTGACGATCCGGACCCGGCCGTCCTCGGCCGCCGCCAGCGCCGCCCGCAGGCGGGCCGAACGGGCCGGGCCGAGCAGTTCCAGCGCCTCCTCGACCGGGGCCCAGCGGTGGTCGTCCAGCTCACCGGCCGGGACGGTCACCGGGGTGCCGTCCGGGGCGGTGCCGAAGTCGAACATCAAGTGCTCGGCGGGGTGGTCGAGTTCGGCCGAGGCATGGGTCCAGGAGATGGCCAGCAGGGGCCCGGCCTCCCGGACCAGGCCGGTCTCCTCCGTCAGCTCCCGCTCGGCGCACTCGACCGGGCCCTCGCCGAGGTCGATCGTGCCGCCCGGGAACTGCCAGTGCTCGCGGTACCCGGCCTTCACGATCAGGATCCGGCCGGACTCGTCCCGCAGCAGGCAGCCCGCCGCCGCGTAGATCCGGGGCAGCGAGGCCAGCCAATCCTCGCGGGACTTCAAGGGCTCAGGCTCAGCCGTCACTGCGGTCCTCCATGGGGCGTGGTGGATACGACGACCCCACTCTGCCACCGGATTCCGGACACGTCCGGTACGGGCCGGAGCGGGTCGGGCGGCGCGGTTCGGCCGAACCGACTCAGGCAGGCCGATCCGGGCGGGACCGATGAGTCGGCGCCGTCGCGGCGGTCCAACCCGTATGACGACCACCCCCGGGGCC
>NZ_JBHTRF010000145.1:0-6947 GCF_042796115.1 Kitasatospora sp. NPDC056446
CCTCGGGGCCGCCGGTGGCGGAGCGCCGCTCGCCGTACATCCCGGGGTCGGCGGTGTAGGTCTGCTGCCGGTGCGCGTCGCAGGTCGTGCCCCCGGATGCGATGAATGGCCTGCTGCTGGCTGCGCGGGAGCTGACCACCCACGCACAACGGCAGTTGCAGGCCGAAAGGAATCGGGGTTCGGCGACGCTGCAATAGTCGCCGCGTGCGAGGCACCGCCCCGCAGCCGCTGTCGTATTCCGCCTTCCTGGCGGCTCGGCAACGGCTGCACGCCCCCGCGATGCATCGTGCAAGCGCTGTAATACCAGGCAGAAATTGATCTTCGACGCTTTTCGGAAACTTTTCGGATTGCGTCCTCGGCATTGATCCGCCAAGGCTTGAAGCATGGAAAGCGCGTTTCTTCGCGTGCTGTGTCTGTCAAGGAACTGCCATGGATCACCGATCATCGTTCGTTGCTGCCCACGAGGCGTCGTCGCGCGTCCATCGCTTCTGCGGCCCTACCGCATTGCGATTGATCGTGGAGCGCTGGCACGGCAGCGAATCGTTGTCCGAAGGCCTGCGCTGCCAGATCGATCTGCTGGGCGAGCCGTGCGAGCACAGCCTGGATGATTGGGTGGCCCGGCCGGCAAGCATCACCACACGCCTGCCGGACGGTGCAGACGTTGTCCGGGGCGGGCTGATCCGCAGTGTCGAGCGCCTGGCCTGCGCAGGCCGCCTCGTGCGGTACCGCGTGCACCTGGCCGACTGGACCGCCTGGCTGCATGACAGCCGCCACAGTCGCGTGTTCCAGGATCAGGACGTGGCCAGCATCATCAGCACGGTGCTCTCGGTGCACGCGCCGCTGGCGCATTGGTCCTGGCACGTTGGAAGTACTGCTGCCATCGACCGCCGGTGCCGGGGCTATCGCGTGCAGTACCGCCAATCGGACATGGCGTTCCTGCAGCAGTTGATGGCCGATGAAGGCCTGGGCTGGTGCATCCGCACGCTGCCCGATGTACCGGGTGGGCATACGATGATGATCTTCGGCGACAGTACCCGATGCTCGCTGCTGTCACGGCCCCGGCGCCTGCACCAGACCCAGCGCGTGCCCGATGACGCGGGCATCGCGCTGTTGCATGAGACCTGTCGCGTCGTGCCGACGCACATGACCCGGGTGGCGGATCTGGACGATCCGTTGTGTGTGGTTTCGGCCAGCTTGCCTGTGCGCACTGTGGCCAGTGGCCCATTGGAGGACTATTCGCCGGCACGCCACGCGGCGTGGGAGACCTCGCGCGAGGCCTTGGCCGAGGTGATGCGCGACACCGAGGCAGCGTTGTGTGAGCAGCGGCGCTGGACCGGCGAAGGCACCGAGCCGGACTTCCAGCCCGGCTACGCATTCGAGGTGTTGCCAGAGCCCGGCCAGCGAGTAGCGCCCGCGTTGCTGCTTACAGCGGTGCAGCACGCAGCGGTCAACACGCTGCCTGAGGTTCTCGAACTGCAGGATCACCTGCCGCTGCACGCACTGCCCGACACCGTGCCCGCCGACCGCGCGCAGAGGCTGGGCTATGCCAATCGCTTCGAGGCCATGCCGTTCGACCGTCGGTGGCGACGTTCTCCGGATGGCAGGGCTGGGCGGTCGACGGCCCCTGGCCCGCAACTGGCCACTGTGCTCGGTGGCGATGACGGTGCACCGCTGCACATGGACAGCAGCGGGCGCATCCGTGTGCGGTTCGGCTTTGCCACCGACAGCAGGGCCGACAGCGGCTGGCTGCGCGTCGCCCAGACCTTTGCCGGCCCCGGCGTGGGCAGTCAGTTCCTGCCCCGCGTCGGCCAGGAGGTGGTGGTGGACTTCATCAACGGCGACCTCTGCCGCCCCATCGTGATGGGGGCGCTCTACAACGGCCAGGGCGAGTCACGCGCTGAAGCGCTGGGGCTGTCCAGCGATGCTGGCAGCAGTGCCCAGAACAACCTGGCCGGTGGCAACGCCCCGCGCTGGCATGCCGCAGGCGCGGGTGAATCGGCCCAGCGCAATGCCGGCGCCGTATGGGGCATCAGCTCGCAGAGCTGGGACGGCCATGGCGGTAACAGTCTCGAGTTCGACGACAGCGACGACCAGCTGCAGGTGCGGCTTGGCACAACGCAGTGCCATAGCGCGATCAGCATGGGTCATCTGCGTCACCTGCAGCACAACTTCCGCGGCAGCCTGCGCGGAAGTGGATTCGAACTGCGCAGCGACGCGTGGGGCGCCGTGCGTGCCACGGCAGGCCTGTGGCTGGACAGCATGCAGCGCTCTGCGGCCACCCCGGCCGGTCTGCGCGCCGCGCCGGTCGCGCTGTTGCGGCAGACGCTCGTGCTGGCGCACTCCTTTGATGAAGCGGCACGGCAGCAGCGCACAGTGCGGCTGCGCGGCCACGCCGCCGAGGGCAACGGTGCCAGCGTGCTGCAGACCCTGGCCGACAGCGTGGCGGCATCGCAGCGGCTGCAGGGTGCTGACGAAGACATCCCTGCAACCGGGTCTGCGGTGCTTGGCCTGTCCGCACGGGCAGGCATCTGCCAGGTGGCCGGGCAGGCGATCCAGCTGGGGGTGGGGCACAGCACGCTGCTGGCCAGTGGCGGCAGTTCGGCGGTGACCGTTGCCGGCCATGGGCGTTGGCAGTGCCGCCAGGCCATCGGCGTGCTGGCTGGCGCGACACGCACTCCGGGGAGTGCCGGGTTGAGCGTGGTGGCTGGCCAACAGGTGCTTGATATGCAGGCGCAGGCAGACGCCGTGCACCTGCAGGCGCGCGCTGGGCTGGTGGCAGCCAGCCAGCACGGGGAGGTGCAACTGGCGGCAGGCAACACGCTGCACATCGCAACTGCCGGCGGCGCTTCGATCACCCTGGCGGACGGGCACCTGCGGGTGAGCTGTCCAGGCACATTGACCATCAAAGCCGGCAACCGGCACTTCACCGGTCCGGTGCAGGAGCTGTTTCCGCTACCGCAGTTCGCACAGACGGTCTGCGTGGAGTGCCTGCTGAAGGCGATGCAGGCCGGCCTGCCATGGTCTACGAAGAATGGCTGACGCCCCGTGGATTGATCCGTGGCGGCATTCCCGGTTGCCGTGGCAGACCCCCGGCGACCAGTGTGTGGACGCGCGGCCCGCCTGTGCGCTGCTGGACATGGCATTCGCGCCGGACGCCTGGACGCAGCTGCGCGCGCTGGCCGCTGACGTGGTGCCGCTGTTTACGCATCGCTATACCGGCAAAGGGTTGGACCGGTTGTCGCCATGCCTGGTGGTCCTGCCGGACGAAGCCAGAGCACGCGAATGCTGCTGGCAGGCGCTGCTGGACCTGAGCAACGGCGCACCGATGCTGTCGGTGCTGCGCAGCACCGGCGACCCGCATGCATTGGCCGAGCATCTCCGGCGGATCTGGGAGGGTCGTTCCAGCACCGGCCAGCCGTGGTTGCTGCGCTGGGCCGATGGGCGTGCCGCCGCCCGCCTGCTGGATGCGCTGGACGATGCACAGCGGACGCGCGTACTGGGCGGTCTACACGACTGGCACCTGCCCACCCGCATCGGAGATTGGATGTGCGTAACCGGCAAGGGGGGAGTGCCGCTCGATACCGACGCCAGGCCGCTCACGTTCACCGCGGCGCAGGAGGCCACACTACGGAGCGGAAGCCAGGCCGATGCCATCACGCGCTTCATCCTGCAGCGGCCCGTGCTGCGCCCGGACGGCATGCTGCCCTCGCAGGTGCATCGCTGCGCGGAACACGTGCTGGGACGTCTGGCACGCCGAGGCATCGACCATCCCGCGCTGGCGCATCGGATGACGATCAAGGTCGTTGCCGCGAGGAATGCGCCCCATGGCGATGATGAGACGCCATGAAGAGGTTTGTGACGAGGGTGATTCTGATCGGGCTGGCGCTGCTTGCTGTGGCAGGCCTGGTGCTGAAGTTCATGGACTTCAGGATTGGACCACTACCGCCCGGTCCTCCGAAGCCACGCATCATCGACTCTGCTTCTGGTCACGACATTACTGGTGCACCGCCAGAAATGTCATTGACAATCGGCGTGGCCAACTACTCGGATGATGGATTGGGGACGGTCTTCATCAATGGCGCTTGGGCGGGTGGGATGGAGCCACGAGCCAGTGGGAACGCTGCGACCTGCTGCGTGACGTTGCCTCGTCTTTGGCATCCGGGGTTGAAGGTGACGGTGGTCTACCGCACCAGCAGCATGTTTCTCAAGGATCCCAGTAGCTATGTTGAGAGGGACATCTTTGTCGCGCCATACAGGCCGTTTCTTGATGGTTTCATCTATTTCATGTACTTCCCGGGCGATCAAGTTAGGGTCGTGGCAACGCCGTATTTCCCGGGATATCCAAAGTTTGCCTACGACATTAGTCATGCTGAGCTTGAGCGTGACCCTGAACGAATTTCTAGATTTCTCATTGAGTCGGATGGAGAGGAATAGAGATAATGAGAGTGAGTTCTTTGGCGCCGTTGGACAAGGAATCAATAAGTCTTAGCACGCGTAAGAAGGTTCGATGTGCGGGGTCATTTCCGGTGGATCTGGTGGATGGCGCGAACTGCGAGCAGATCATCTACGACGGCGTGTGCCGTGGCTAAGGGTGCGTTTGAATGAGCAACCCTGAGGGAATAGCTGTTGTAACGAAGGTGCTTGTCAGGGTTGCTCTGATCGGGCTAGCGCTGTTTGCCTTGACTGGCCTAGTGCTGAAGCTCATGGATTTCAGGATTGGTCCACCACCGCCCAGTCCTCCGAAGCCGCGCATTATTGAGCCTGACACTGGCCACGACATCACCGACGCGCCGTCAGAAATGCATCTGATGATTGGAGTTGCGAACTACTCTGATGAGGGATTAGGAAAAGTCTTCATCAATGATGCGTGGGGTGGTGCGATGCGTGCCCGAGCCAGTAGCAATGGCCGAACCTGCTGCGTGACGCTTCCTCGGCTTTGGCATCCGGGCCTGAAAGTAACGGTTGCTTACCGTACGAGTAGCATGTTCCTTAAGGATCCGCATAGCTATATTGAGAAGGAGATTTTTGTGCCGCGCTACAAGCCCTTCTTGGATGGTTTCATCTTCTTTATGTATTTCCCTGGTGATGAGGTGAGGGTCATAGCTACGCCATATTTTCCGGGATTCCCTAAATTTGCTTACGATCTTGATTTTGCCGACAGCGAGCGTGATCCAGAAAAGATCAATGGATTTCTTGAGGTGACGGCAAGGGGCGGGGTGACAGAATGAGAGTAAATGTGGCGCCTCCGGTGTCAGATCCTTCGGCGCAACTCAGTTTGACTGAACTAGGGAGATACTCCTCTTCCCGTATGGGGACTGAAACGGATTGCGGAGTAGACGTGTCAATGGGCTGCTTCTTCGATGGGACTCGTAATCACAGGCTGGCATCGAAGAAGCGTAAGGACATGAGCGAGAGCAATGTGTCTCGACTCTTCGACGTCTATGATCTAGGGCGAGCCAAAGGAATTGGTCGTCGGCCAACCAATTTTGCGAGCTACATCCAAGGCGTCGGCACCGAGGCGCTGAGAGAAATTGGCGACACCGGCACCGGCTGGCATGCCCGTGCCGGCGCGGCGGCGGGCTGGGGCGGCGAGGGTCGGGTGAATTGGATGCTGATGAAGGTCCAGGACCACCTCTTGACCCATTTTGCAGAGACAACCGTCACGACCGCGATGGGCTTCGATTCCACCGTCCCCATCGCGCGCAAGATGAGTGCCGATCTCCGCTTGCACCTGCAGGACGTAGAGCGCTTGGCGCAGGCGGCGCGGATGTCGCTGTCCAACTACCTGGCGGTCAACCAAGGGCAGGAGGAAATCGATCTTCGCAACTCGCTCAGCGGCGGCTTCTGGAACATGGTGGGCGCGTTACAGCGCGTGCGTGGCACTCATCTCGCGCGCGCCGATCACATAGCGCGGCGGGCAGTCTTGCAGGAGCGACGCGCTTTTCTTGCGAAGAAGGTTGCGCCGTTCCAGAAGCAGAATCCCCGTGTAGACCGCATCCGTATATCGGTGTTTGGCTTCTCGCGCGGCGCCACCGAGGCGCGCGTGTTCTGCAACTGGCTCGGCGATGCCTGCGACCCCGGTCCCGGGCCGCTGCGCTTGTGTGGAATTCCGGTGCAGATCGATTTCGTCGGCTTGTTCGATACGGTCGCGTCGGTAGGTGCCGCGCAGAGCTTCTTTGAGTCGATGTTCGATGGCCACGGTGGTTGGGCGTCGGCCGAAGACCTGCGCATTCCCGCCGATGTGCGTCGCTGTGTGCATATGGTGGCCGCGCATGAAGTACGCGGTTCGTTCCCGGTGGACTTGGTGGACGGCGCGAACTGCGAGCAGATCATCTACCCCGGGGTACATTCGGACGTGGGCGGCGGCTACACGCCCGGTGAGCAGGGGCGTTCGCCGAAGGATGCCGACAAGCTTTCGCAGATTCCGCTATGCGACATGTACCGGCATGCGCTGGCAGCAGGGGTGCCGTTGCTGCCGATGGGCGAAGCGGACAAGGAAACCGCCGCTCAGTTCGAGGTCTCCCCGAAACTGCGCCAGCACTACAACGCGTACCTGCAGGCGATGGCGCCGTTCCTGCCGGCCAGCACCGCCGCCTCCAAGGCCAACCGCACGGCGGTGCTGATGTATGCCCATTATCGCCAGTACCTGCTGTGGCGTCGGCAGCATCTGGATGACTTCGATCGCCAGCCGGGCTACCTGCAGGCGCCTGCGCAGGACCGCGCGGACCTGGGCGGCGGCAATGCCGAGCTGGTGCAGGAGGCGCGGGCGATGCGCTACAACAACGCCACGGCCCGCCTGCGCACCGAGGATCCTTACGCTGCCCACCACGGCATGGCCACGCCGCCTCGGTTCCAGGGCATTCCCGTGCAGGATTTCGTGCAGGCGAGGTTGCGGGGCAAAAAGGAACAGCAGTGGCTGGATGGCCAGATCCAATCGATCTGGGACC
>NZ_JBHTRF010000146.1:0-6560 GCF_042796115.1 Kitasatospora sp. NPDC056446
GGTGGCTTTGGGGGGGGCCGCGGGGGACGCCCCCCGGGGGCGCGGGGGGGCGCCGGCGGTGGCGCGGCCGGGCCCGCCGCGTCCGGGGCGCCAACCCGACGGCGGGCCTCATCGGTTCGGCCGCCCGCACGGCCCGTGCCGCCCAACCGCCCATCGCCACCAACGCGAGCGCCGAACTGCCGTACTGCAACGCCTCGTACACCGGGACGCCGGCCACCCGCCGGTCCAGGACGGGCAGCAGCCGGACACCCAGCCGGCCCCCGTGCGTGAACGCGTCCCAGCCGACGTGGGTGGCCGCGCCGATCGCCGCCGACGCCACGAACCAGGCGGCACCCGCGCCCGTGCCCGCACCCGCGTCCATCCCTGCCCCCGCCCCGGCACCGACCCGCCGGACCGTCAGCGCCTCGGCACCGCCCGCCCACCGCTCGGGCAGCAGCGCCACCAGCGGCCCCCGCAGCAGCCCGTGCCAACCGGCCACCAGCGCGCCGGCGATCGCCACGTCCAGCGTCGGCACCGCCCACCAGCGGTGCGTCAGCCCGCCGTGGCCGTACACCCCGGGCAGCAGGGACTCGGCGAAGAACGGCACGTCCGGCGCCATCGACCCGGCGACCAGCGCCGACGCCACCAACGGCCCGCGCACCCCGGCGCGGCGCAGCAGGGGCAGGACGGCGGCGGGGTGGCTCAGGGTGAACGGCATGCCCCCATCCTCGCGCCCGCACCGACGGCCCCGCGAACCCGGCCCGACGGACCACCGGGCCGGTGCCCCCTCTCCCGGTCCCCGAGCACCCCGGCCCCGAGCACCTCAGCCCCGAGCACCCCCGCCCCCCCGGAAGCCCGAGAGCCGGAGAACCCCGGCCCGCCGAGAGCCCCGGCCCGCCGAGAGCCCCGGCCCGCCGAGAGCTCCAGCCCCGAGAGCCGGCACCCGAGAGCCGGCGACCCGGCTACGCCGCGTCCGCCGTGCTGGCCAGCCCGACGGCCACCCGGCACCCCGCCTCCAGGTACCGAAGCTCGCCGATCCGCCGGGCCTCCAGCGCCGCCGCAAGGCGCCGGTACCGGCTCGGGGGCAGCAGTTCCGCCGCCTCGTCCAGCGTGACGAAGCGCCAGCTGCGCAGTTCCTCCTGCTGCAGCAGGAGGTTCCGGCGGCCCTCCTCGTCCAGCAGGCCGCCGTCGTACATCAGCCGCAGGCCGCCCCGGCGAGGGCCGGTGCGCGGCTCCCAGTCGACGGCGAGCAGGCGCAGTCCGGACGGGTCGAGGCGCAGGCCCAGCTCTTCGGCGGTCTCGCGCAGGGCGGCGTCGGTGGGCGCCTCGCCGCGTTCGACCACGCCTCCGGGGAAGTCCCAGTCGGGCTTGTAGACGGGGTCGACGAGCAGGACGCGTTCCTGCTCGTCGAAGAACAGGACGGCGGAGGCGACGGTGTCGCCGGTCGGGTCCGGGCTCTGGACGATCGGGCAGCGCGCGGCGCCGACCCGGACCAGTTCGGCGATCCGCAGCGCGGTCTCCCGGGGTGTGAGCCCGCTGGTGTCGACCATCCGGGCGTCGCCGACCAGCCAGCGACGGGCGGCGCGGTAGCGGGGCAGGTGTTCGAGGCACCAGGTGCGGACCCGCTCGCTGGCCTCCGGATCGCCCGGGCACTCCTCGCGGTGCGCGATGCGCTCACGCAGGATCGTTTCTTCTGGGTCCAGCACGAAGTGGTGCACCGTGATCCCGTGGGAGGCGAGGTCACCGAAGATCTCGTCCCGGTAGTCCTCTCTGAGCAGCGTCATCGGGACCACCAGCGGGCCCCCGACCTCGCTGAGCAGCGCCGCCGCCGTCTCGGGGACCAGGCGGCGCCAGGCCGCCAGGTCCTGGAAGTCGGACACCGTCGCCAGCCGGTCGGCCGGCAGCATCCGGCGCAGGCCGAAGCCCACCAGCTCGGGATCGAAGAGCACGCTCCCGGGCAGCATTTCCACCAGCTCGCGGCAGGCACTCGTCTTGCCCGCCCCGAATGTGCCATTGACCCAGACGATCACAACGTCCCCTGCCCCTCGACTTCCCCCGATGCCGTTCGCACCGGGCAGCGCCCCCGTCGGCTGAACCAGCGCCACCCGTGGTGGTACCCGCGCCACGCCGCTCCCCATACCTCCCCGCCGCGCCCGCCCGCGCGCCCCGGTCTGCCCCGTGACAGGGGCATGTGCCCAGGCCAGGCGCTCACAGTCGAAAATATACAGACCGGTCTACATCAAAATTGCACCCCTTCACCACTGGTAACGCACAGGACATCGGGTGGGCCGACTTCCCGCGCACGCCCACCCGTACGCCGTTCACGCCCCCGGCCACACGCTGCTCACGCCCCCCAACCGCCCGCGCCCCCACCCGGTACCCGGCCTTCCCACCCGTCAGCCCGGTCCACTCGTCCAGCCGTCCCGGCGCCGCCGCACGCTTGCGCCGCACGCACCCCGGCGCGTACAGAGGAACGATGAAACTGCTGCCCGTCGGCCGAGTCGTCGTCATCGGATCGGTCAACACCGACCGGATCCTCCGCTGCCCGGTGCTCCCCTCCCCGGGCGAGACCGTCCTCGCCACCGCCGCCACCCAGGGCTTCGGCGGCAAGGGCGCCAACCAGGCGGTGGCCGCGGCCCGGATGGGGGCGGCGACGCACCTGGTCGCCAAGATCGGGTGCGACGCCGACGGAACAGCGGCGCTCGCCGATCTGCACGGCGCGGAGGTCGAGACGGGCGCCGTCCTCACGCACCCCGACGCGCCCACCGGTCAGGCGATCGTCATGGTCGACCCGTCCGGCGAGAACAGCATCGTCGTCGTCCCCGGAGCCAACGCCCACCTGACGCCGGACGAGGTCACCGCCGCCCTGGCCCGGCTCCACCTGCTCCCCGTCGACGTGGTCCTCACCAGCAACGAGGTCCCCGAGGAATGCATCCGCGCCACCGCCGCCGCGCTGCCCGCCGCGGGCCCCTCCGGCGGCACCCGCTGGCTGCACAACACCGCCCCCGCCGGTGCCCTGCCGGACGCCGGGCCGGCCGGGCGCCGCCCGCTGGTCGTCGCCAACGCCGTCGAGGCCCGCCAGCTCACCGGCGCCGACGACCTCGCCGAGGCAGCCCGGGCGCTGGCCGCCCACGCGGAGGGCGTCGTGATCACGCTCGGCGGGGACGGCGCCTTGGTCGCCGTCGACGGAGGACTGCGCAGGCTGCCCGCCCCCGCCGTCCGGGTGGTCGACACCACCGGGGCGGGCGACGTCTTCTGCGGCGCCCTCGCCGCCGGACTCGCCCGGGGCGCCGACCTCCCCGCCGCGGCCGCCACCGCCGTCGCCGCCGGGGCCTTCGCCGTCACCGCCCTCGGCGCCCGCGGTGCCCTCCCCCGCCCGACGGACCTCTGACCACCCGCCGGACGGCCGCGCACCGAACGGCCGCGCGCCGGACAGCCGTGCACCGAGCCGTCACCCACCGAGCCGCCGCGCACCGAACGGCCGGCCGCCGGGCACAACGGCACACGTCGGAGGCGCCGACCCCACCGGGCGCCCCCGACGTGCGGACCTACGGACGCGCTACGGCCGCCCCATGTACGACGGGTAGTAGCCGCTGCTGATCCGCGAGATCCGGATGTTGGTCCCCGGCCGCGCGGCCTCGACGTACTGGTTGTCGCCCAGGTAGATCGCCACGTGCTGGATGCCCCGGGCGGTCCCGTCGGGCGACCAGAACAGCAGGTCACCGCGGCGCAGCTGGCTTGCCCTGATCGGCGTGGTCGCCGCGTACTGGTCGTTGGCGACGCGCGGCAGGCTGATGCCGCCCCGCTTGAAGGACTGCTGCACCAGGCCCGAGCAGTCGTACCCGTCCGGCCCGTTGCCCGCCGTCCGGAACGGCTTGCCCAGTTGGGCGAGCGCGAACTCCACGGCGGACTCGACGTCCTGGTCCTCGGCGACCGAGCCGCCGGAGGAGCCCGAGGAGCCCGAGGACGAGGAGCCGCCCCCGGTCCGCTCCAGGTAGATGTCGTAGTGCGAGGTCCAGCGCCACTCGCCCTTGCTGTTGCGGAACCAGTACCGCGACCCGTCCCACCCCTGCTTGATCCCCCCGTCTGATTTCGCGCCGCCCGACGGCTTCGCCGAGGACTTCGCCCCGCCGGTCCGGGCCAGGTAGACGTCGTAGTGCGAGGTCCAGCGCCACTGCCCCTGGCTGTTCTTGAACCAGTACCGCGAGCCGTCCCACCCGGCGTGCGCCGGCGCGGACTCGGCCGCCGCGGGGGTGGCGCCGGTACCGAGGCCGACCACACCCGCTCCGGTCGCGATCACGGCCACCATGCCTATCCCCCGGCGCAGCCGGGCGGCCCGGGACGGACGGGAGGAGCGGGCGGTGGCGGCGTTCTGCTGCCCGGTCGGTTCGGCGGCGGCATCCGGCGCGCCGGTGTTGACGGTGGTCATCCCTACTGACTTCCTTCACTGCTGCGAATCGCTGCGGATCGCTGCGAACTGCCGCCCGACGGGCGGCTGCGGACCTGCTTCGAACCCGCCGTCCGCCCCGGCGACGCCGGTACGGACGACTCGGCAGATCCCCGCCCGACACGTCGCGGCCTCCGGCCGTGCGACCTGAGGCCGCGACGTGTCACCCGGGGATTCGGTTCTGCCTGCGTGTCACGTTAGGCACGCGTCCGCTCACGGCGCGCAGTGGAGTGCGCCAATGGAAGGGTCACGGGCGGTGAGCACCGACGGCGCATCAGGGTGAGAGCCCGTCACCGCGGGGTGGCCCGACGCCCCCTCATCACCGGCCGTCCGCCTCCGCCAGCAGCTGCTTCTTCAGCACCTTTCCCAGTGCGTTCCTGGGCAGTTCGGGCACCAGCACGACCCGGCGCGGCCGCTTGTGCACCGAGAGGCGCTCCGCCACAAAGGCCGTCAGCTGGTCGCCCGTCACGGCGCCGTCCGGGATCACGTACGCGACGATCGCCTGTCCGAGGTCCTCGTCCGGCACGCCGACCACCGCCGCGTCGGCGACCGACGGGTGGTCGCGCAGCGCGGCCTCCACCTCGCCCGCGCCGATCCGGTAGCCGCCGCTCTTGATCAGGTCCACCGAGGCCCGGCCGACGATCCGGTGGAAGCCGTCCGCCCCGATCACCGCGACGTCCCCGGTGCGGAACCAGCCGTCCGCCGTCCAGGCCTCGGCGTCGGCATCCGGCCGGTTGAGGTAGCCGCTGAACAGCGTCGGGCCGGAGACCTGCAGCTCACCGACGCTCTCCCCGTCGTACGGCACCGGCGCGCCGTCCTCGCCGACCAGCCGGGTGCGCACCCCGTCCAGCGGCAGGCCGACGCTGCCGGGCCGCCGCTCGCCGTCCGCCCGGGTGCTGACGGTGATCAGCGACTCGGTCATCCCGTAGCGCTCGATCGGGGCGTGCCCGGTGAGCGCGGCCAGCTTCTCGAACACCGGTACCGGCAGCGGCGCGCTGCCGGAGACCAGCAGCCGGGCCGAGGCCAGCCGGGCCGCCGCCTCCGGGTCCGCAGCCACCCGGGACCAGACGGTTGGCACCCCGAAGTACAGGCTGCCGCCGGCCGCCGCGTACCCGGCCGGGGTGGGCCGCCCGGTGTGCACCAGACGGCTGCCGGTGCGCAGGGCGCCGAGCACGCCGAGCAGCAGACCGTGCACGTGGAACAGCGGCAGACCGTGCGCGAGGGTGTCCCCGGCGGTCCACTCCCAGGCCGCCGCCAGGGCGTCCAGGTCGGCGGCGATCGCCTCGCGCCGGATCACGGCGCCCTTGGGCGCCCCGGTGGTGCCCGAGGTGTAGAGCACGAAGCCGGTCGAGTCCGCGGCCGGCTCGGCGTACGTGGTGGCGGAGCGCTCCAACGGATCGACCGGCAGCCCCGCCACCGGAGTGCCCTCGGGCAGCGCCTCGCCGGCGGCGTGCGCCAGCAGTACCGCGCCCGAGTCACGCAGGATGTGCTCCCGCTCCTTCGGCCCCGAGTCGGGTGGCAGCGGCACCACCGGGACGCCCGCCAGCAGTCCGCCGACCACGGCGGTGACCGTCTCGACGGTGGGCCGGGCGAGCACCGCCAGCGCGGGCGCACCGGCGACCCGGTCCGCGACGGCGGTCGCCGCCCCCAGCAGTTCCTCCCGGGAGAGCGCCCGGCCGTCGATCCGCAGCGCATCCGCAGCGTCGCCGAAACCGCCCTGAAGTGCCGTCAGCAGTGCCATGCCACCGTCCTCGCCCTCGTCCCGCGCCCTCGCGCGGCGCTTCTCACGTCACCCGACCGGGTCATGAGCGCGGCTCATGACCCGTCATCATGCGTGCGGCTCATGCCCCACGCCCCGCGCGCACGTCATGCGTGCACCTCATGGGCATCAGCCCATGCGCGCGCCTCATGAGGGCCGCCCATGAGGATCGCTCATGCCCACACGCCGACATGCGACTGCGGCTCATGCATGCACGTCGTACCCGTCGTGCGCTCGCGCCGACTCTACGGGCCGCCGCCGGGCCGACCGTGCTCCGGGGACGACGGAGGGCGTGGCACCGGCTGTCCGGTGCCCCGCCCGACGGGCCTTGCGGGGGATGATGCCGTGGGGGCCTTACCCGCGGCGGTGTGCGTC
>NZ_JBHTRF010000147.1:0-6452 GCF_042796115.1 Kitasatospora sp. NPDC056446
GGCCGGTCCCGGGGGAGGGGCTCAGTACACCTTCACGCCGTACGCGGTGAGCGCCGCGTTCACCGGCTGGAAGAAGGTCGTCCCGCCCGAGGTGCAGTCGCCGCTGCCGCCCGAGGTCAGCCCCAGCGCCTTGGCGGAGTCGAACAGCGGGCCGCCGGAGTCGCCGGGCTCGGCGCAGACGTTCGTCTGGATCAGGCCGCGGACGATGCCGCCGTCGGTGTAGCGCACGGTCGCGTTGAGCCCGGTGACGGTCCCGCCGTGCGTGCCCGTGGTCGAGCCGGTGCGCTTGACCGCCTCGCCGACGTAGGCGTTCGGGGCCGAGGTGAACCCGCCGGGGCGGCTCAGGGCGGAGTTGTCGTAGCGGACCAGGGCGTAGTCGTGGCCGGGGAAGGTCGAGGAGACGGTGGGGCCGATCGCCGTCTTGTGGGCGGCGTCGGTGTACCACTGGGAGGCGACGTTGCCGCAGTGCCCGGCGGTGAGGAAGTAGTGGGCGCTGCCGTTCACCACGTTGAAGCCGAGTGAGCAGCGGTACTGGCCGCCGTAGATGGCGTCCCCGGCGGCGAGCAGCGGGGTGAACGCGCCCGGGACGCGGTGGATGTCCAGGATCTGCGCGTCCTCGCCGGCGGCGCTCACGATCCGGTCGAGGGCCTCCGGGGTGACGGTGCTGTCGGCGGTCACCACGACGCGCCCGGCGGCCTCGTCGACGTACCAGGCGGTGCCGTCGACCTCGGCGTTCAGGACGGCGTCGCTGACGGCCGCGAGCAGGCCGGCCTCGGGGCCGGGGGTGGGGGCGGCCGCGGCGCCCGGCACGGCGACCGCGGTGGCGGTCAGCAGGCCGAGGGCCACGGCCGCCAGACGGGTGCGGCGGGTGGTGCCGGTGCGGGGGGTCCCGCGCTTGGTCCTCACCGATCTCCTCCTGGGAGTGAGGGCCCCTGGGGGTCGGGGCCGTGAGGCGCGGTCAGACGGTGGGCGGAGTCCGAGCGGTGCCGTTCGGAGGCACGACGGATGGTCTGCCCCTGACAGGCGCTGACCGGAAGTATGAGGAAACAGGCCATTCCGGACAAGCTTCCCGGCCGGGTGTCGGCGGACCCGCGCTGCCTGACGCGCGCGGATCCGCCGTCCGGGGCTACCCGTCAGGCAGCCACGGCGCCGGCCCGGGCGGACCCGGGCCGGCCCCGGGCGTTTCCGAGGGCGTGTATGAGGGCGTTTCCGAGGGTGTGTCCGACACGCCCTACGCGGGCACCGCCTCGGGCCCGACGAGCAGCCTGCCGCGCTGCAGGGCGTGCAGGGCGAGCGCGCAGAGCAGACCGAGTGCGCACAGCGCCAGCCAGGGGAGCGCGGCGAGCCCCGCCGCGCGGGCCGCGTCCAGGGCGGCGCCGGTCAGCAGGTTCCCGAGGGTGATGCCGACCCCGCAGACGGTGTTGTAGAGCCCGTAGTGGGTGGCGACCAGACGCTCCCCGGAGAGGCGGACCACGGTGTCCATCTCGAAGGGGTACGCGATCATCGTGCCCACGGCCAGGAGCAGCGCGGCCAGGGCCGGCGGTCCGGCCGCGAGCGCCCACCGGGCGGGCCCGGGCCCGGGCACCGGCAGTGCCGAGGCGGCGAGCAGCGGGAGGAAGGCCGCACCCATCGTGACCAGCCCCGCGACCAGCGCACCACCCGGGGTCGTCCGCGCCCGGCACCACGCGGTGACCCTGCTCTGCAGCAGGATCGTGCTCAGCCCGGACACCACGAACAGCAGCGCCGTGGCCGTCGTCCCGGCCGTACCGCTGCCGCCCAGCCGCCGGATCTCCAGCGGCAGCGCCAGGTACACCTGGAAGGACAGCACGTACGAGCCGGTCATCGCGCCCGCGAAGAGCAGGAACGGGCGGTTGGCCAGCACCCCGCGCCACTGCGCCAGGACCCCGGGGCGCTCCGCTCCGCCGTCGGCCGGCTCCTCGCCCCGCCGGGCCGGGAGGGAACGGATCTGCACCACGCTGAGCACCGCGAACACCCCGGCCGCGACCAGGCAGGTGGTGCGGAAGTCCACCGCGGCCAGCGCCATGCCGACCAGCGGGCCGAGCAGGATGCCCGCCTGGTAGAAGACGTTGAACAGGGCGAACGCCGCCACCCGCTGCTCGCCCGCGTCCCGCGCGAGGTACGCCCGGACCGCCGGGTTGAACAGCGCCCCCGCCAGCCCGGTCGCCGCCGAGGCCGCGATCAGGGCCGGGAGCGCGGCGGAGAGGCCGAGCGCGGCGAAGCCGGCGGTGCGCAGCAGACAACCCGCCACGATCAGCGGTTTGTAGCCGAACCGGTCGGCCAGCGTGCCGCCCACCAGGAACATGCCCTGCTGGGTGAAGTTGCGCACGCCCAGCACCAGCCCGACCGTCCAGCCGGCCATCCCGAGGGTGCCGGACAGGTGCGCGGCCAGGTACGGCATCAGCATGTAGAAGCCGAGGTTGATGGTGAACTGGTTGACCATCAACAGCCGGACGCTGCGCTCGTGGCCCCGGAACCGGGCGATGCTCTCCCTCATGCGGAGCCCCCGGGCATGCTCGCGGACGCGCTCGTGGGCAGGCTCGCGGACGCGCTCGTGGGGGCCAGCGGGTCGACCACCTCGGTGCACCTGGTCCAGCGGGTGACCTCCCGCTCGTCGGGCCGGGCGAGCTCGTCCGGGTCGTCGGCCGGGGGATGGTCCAGCAGGTCGTGCGCGGCGCAGTAGTCGTCGTCGTAGACGGTGCCGAGGTAGCGCTGCGGCCCGTCCGGGAAGACCGCCGCGATCCGGGTGTCCGCGGGCTGGGTACGGGCCAGCCAGCCCGCCACCAGGGCGACCGCGCCGACGCTCCAGCCGCCGGTGGCGTAGTGTGAGGCGGCCAGCCGGCGGCAGGTCCGGACGGCCTCGGCGGGGGCGACCCAGTGGACCTCGTCGAAGGCCCCGTACGCGACGTTGCGCGGGTGGATGCTGGAACCGAGGCCGCGCATCAGCCGGGTACGGGCGGGCTGGCCGAAGATGGTGGAGCCGACGGTGTCCACCCCGACCACCCGCAGCCCGGGCTGGAGCTGGCGCAGCACCCGGGAGATCCCGGCCGAGTGCCCGCCGGTTCCGACACTGCACACCAGCATGTCGATGTGCCCCAGTGCGGCGGCGAGTTCGAGGGCCAGCGGGGTGTAGGCGGTCGTGTTGTCCGGGTTGTTGTACTGGTCGGGGCACCAGGCGCCGGGGTGCCGGGCCAGCAGCTCGGCCACCCGCTCGCGCCGGGCCTGCTGCCAGCCGCCCTGCGGGTGGGGGCTGGCGACCTGTTCCACCTCGGCGCCGTAGGCGGTGAGCAGCCTGGTCATGGTGGGCTCCAGTCCGGGGTCGGTGACCAGCGTGACCGGGTGCCGGTAGACCATGCCGGCCAGCGCGAGGCCCAGGCCCAGCGTGCCGCTCGTGGACTCGATGATCCGGCCACCCGGGAGCAACTCGCCGCGTGCCCGGGCCCGTTCGACCATGTGCAGCCCGGGCCGGTCCTTGATGCCGCCGGGGTTGAAGCCCTCCAGCTTGGCCCAGAAACCGCGGCCCGCCGGGGCGAGCGGCTCGCCGATCCGCAACACCGGGGTGTTGCCGACCAGGCCGGTGAGCGCGGAACGGTCGTCCGCCCGATGGGCGGTGGGCCACCCGGTGCCGGGCGCGGTGTGGTGGGAGGTCGTACGGAGGAAGGTCATGTCTCGTCTCCTGTCGGGACGTTGGCGGACAGCGGGAGCTCGGGGCGGACGCCGGGCTCCTATATCCGCCACCGGCCGGTGGCGAGCAGTGGGCCTCTCGGCCCGGGCGCACGGGCGGTGCGCGCGGCGGACGCCGTGCGGCCCCCGGGGGCCGAAGCACCGGCCTCGCGGGTGACGGAGGAGGACGGGGCGGGCGCGGCGGAGGGCCGGACGGACCGGGCCGTGGGCGCGACGGCTTCGCCGGCCTCCCCGGCCGCGCAGTGCCGCTGCGTCGAGCCGGCGGGTGGGCCGTGCGGTTCGGCGGTGGCGGCCGTGGGCCAGCGGGCCGGGTGGGCGTCGCGGTGCTGCTGCGCGCAGCCGACGGGCAGCAGCGAGAGCAGGCCGAGGAACAGGACTGTCAGGAGCCGGATGGGCATGACGGGACTCCGCGCGGCCGCACACGGCGGCAGCGGTATCGGCAGCCGACCGGGGTCGGCGGGGCGGGAGGAGCGGGCGTGGGCAGGGCTGCCGACACGCGCCGCGGAGCGGGGCGTGGCAGGGCCCGGGGCCGCTCTAGACCCTCAGGCGCGCGATCCGGTGCGGGAGTTCGGGCGCCCCGGTGGCGGCGGTGCCGTCCGCCGGGCCCGCCGAGGGCGCCGTCGGCGCGGGGACGGCGGCGGGCTGGACCCGGACGGCCGAGCCGGCGACGTCCGTACCCGGCCCGTCCTCGGGCTTCCCGGAGAGGCACTCGCCACCGGGGTGGTCGTCGTCGTGCTGCTCCTGGTGCGCGGGCTGCGCGGCGTGCGCGTCGTCGCAGGGCGCCGGGGCCTGCTCGGACCAGACGATCCGGCTGAGGTCGGTGTGTCCGGCGCCGTTCTCCACGCTCAGCCCGTGCGCCGCGAACACGGCCACCAGTAGCGCGCCCAGCCAGAGCAGACGCGCCGCCACCCCTCGGGGGCGGGCGCGTCGTGTACGCAACGGCGACTGGGCGGTGACCACACCGTGATCCTAACCCGAGTTCCGCGCCCGTCCATAGCGCGTCCGATTGATATGACGAACCGTCAAGGATCGTCAACTCGCCATCCTGCGGCCCGATCAGGCGGCCCGATCAGGCGGGCTGATCCGGTGACGTGCTCCGGCGAGTGCTCCGGCGAGTGCTCCGGTGGGTGATCGGAAGAAAGTGTTATCGGGGCGGCCGGGCGAGGTCTCCGAGGCGTGGGAACGGACGCACGATGCCGCGGGTGAGGGTCCGCGGCGGGGCAGCGGGGTTCGAAAGGGGCGCTCCGCGTGGAGGCGAGGCCTCCACCGCGTCCGTTCCCCGGTGCCGCCGGACCGTCCCGTCCGGTCGGCGCGCCCGGCGGTCCGCGTGCCTCCCCCACGGCCGCGGATCGCCGGGGTCACGGTCGGGCGTCCGCCGCCTGCCGTCGCGTCCGGGTGAGCCGCCACACCTGCTCCTCGCCCGTCTCGGCGGGGGCGACCGCAGGGGAGGGGCGGCGCAGGTGCTCGGTGAAGCCGAGCCGGGCCGGGACGGCGGCGCTGGCGAGGTTGGCCGGGTCGTGGACGATCTCGACGTTGCTCACCCAGGGCAGCCGGAAGGCCTGCTCGACCAGGGCCTCGGCGGCCCGGGTGGCCAGGCCGCGCCCGGTGGCGGCGGGGTGCAGCCAGTAGCCGATCTCCAGCGAGCCGGCCGGCGAGTCCTCGCGCCGGTACATGCCGCAGGCACCGACGATGGCGCCGTCCAGCACCACCGCGTAGGAGAAGTCCCGGCCGTCCGCCCAGCAGCCCGCCCGGGTGGCCAGGTACTCGGTGGTCGCGGCACGGCCGTGCGCGGCGACCCACGGCATCCACGGCCGCAGGTGCTCCAGCGACTCCTCGATGACGGTGAAGAGCTCCGGCAGGTCCGCCTCGCCGGCGAAGCGGCGCAGGGTCAGCCCGTCCAGGACGATGACGGGCTCGGGGGAGGCCGGGGTCGCGGGGTGCTCCGGGTGTGTCATGGAGCGAGGATGGTGCGTGCCCGCCTCATCCGGCAAACGGTTTCCCGGCCGGCGGGTGCCGGCGGGTCAGCGGGCGGCGACCGGGGGGAGGCGTTCGAGGATGCGTTCCATGCCGCTGGTCCAGTTGGCCTCCAGTGCGGCGACGGCCTGGTCGGTGTCGCCGTCGAGGAGGCACTGGGCGATCCGCTCGTGCTCCTCGGCGGCGCGTTCGAGGATCTCGTGGTCGCCGACCACCACCCGCTCGTAGCGGTGCAGGGTCAGTTTCAGCGATTCGATCATGTCGCGCAGACGGGTGTTGGCGCAGCCGGAGAGCAGCAGGGCGTGCCAGGCGTCGTCGTAGCGCTCTATCGTGCCGTGCGGGGCCTGGGGGGCGGAGAAGGCGCGGGCCTCGGCGAGCAGCCGGGGGGCGATGGCGGACAGGTGGGCCGGGTCCGAGGTGCGCAGGGCGAGCGACTCCAGGGCGATCAGGATCGCGGTGAGGTCGAGGAACTCCTGCTTTCCGGTGGGGGCGAAGCGGAAGCCCTTGCCGCGTTCGCTGGTGATGATGCCTTCGCGTTCGAGGCTGATCAGGGCCTCGCGCAGGGGGGTCCGGCTGACGCCCAGTTCCTCGGCGAGGTGGACCTCGTTGATCGACTCGCCGGGGGTGAACCGGCCGTGGCCGAGCTGCTCCAGGAGTTCGTCCTTCACCTGCTCGCGCAGCGGTCGCCGCTCGATCGCCATCGGGCTTCCCTTCTTTCCGGGTCCGTAGCGTACCGGCCGGGCGACGGGTGCCGTCGCCCGGCCGCCGTGCGACGG
>NZ_JBHTRF010000148.1:0-6260 GCF_042796115.1 Kitasatospora sp. NPDC056446
CGCCGCCACCGGACGCCGCACCCGCACCGGCGCCCGCCGCACCCGCACCGGCGCCCGCCGCACCCGCACCGGCCGCGCCCGCGGTCGAGCCGGCCACGGCACCCGAGGACCCGGCGGTCGCCGCCACCGTCCCCGCCGCCGCGCCGCCGACCACGGCGACACCACCGACCGCGGCCGCGGCGGCACCGAACCCGCCGACGCCGACCCAGACCAGCACGCCGCCGGGCAGCAGGGCGCGCAGGCCGGTGTTGATCTCGGTCAGTTCCAGGCAGGCCGCCGTGCAGCGGTCGCACTCCCTGAGGTGCCGTCCGACCTCCGCCGAGGCCCGCTTGCGCAGCGAGCCGCGCGCGTACGCCCCGAGCCGGTTGGCGTAGGTCTCGCAGGCGCTGTCCTGGCTGCCGGAGACGTGCGCCTGGAGGAACCCGGCGGCGAGCCGGTCGCGGGCCCGGTGGGCCTGGACGGCGGTGGCGTTGGCGGTCTTGCCGAGCATCACCGCGACGGTCTTCGGGGACTCCCGCTCGACCTCGGTGTGCCAGAGCACCACCCGGTCGTCCTCGGGCAGTTCGGCGTAGGCCTGCATGACCATCCGCTGGTCGGCCATCGCCATCGCCCAGGCGTCGGCCCCGGGATCGGCCAGGTCGAGGTCGACCACGGCGGCCGAGGTCTGCGCGAAGACGCTGAAGTCGTCGACGAGTTGCTCGCGCCGCTCGCTGCGGTGCCAGGCGGCGGCGACGTTGCGCACGGCGGTCAGCAGGTACGCGCGGACGGCGAACTCGGGGCCCTTGCCCGCCCGCAGCGCCTGGAGGGTGCGGGCGAAGACCTCGCCCGCGAGGTCCTCGGCGGTGAAGCTGTCCCGGCAGCAGGTCCGCGCGTAGCGGCGCACCGAGTCGGCGTGCCGGCGGTAGATCTCCTCGTACGCGGTGTCGTCGCCGGCCCGCACCCGGGCGGTCAACTCGGCGTCGGAGGCCGGGCGCTCGCCGTCCACCGGGTCGGCGGGGGCGGGCACGGTGGGGCGCGCGGTCCGGACGTCGCCGGGGAACGGCTCGCCGACGAAGGCCTCGGGGGCGACCCCGCCCCGCCCGGCCGGGGCCTGGCCGGGCACCCGGCCCGGGGGCAGCGCGGCGGCGGAGGCGGAGAGCGATTCGCGGCTGGGCATCCCGGCCTGGTCGGGGACGTGTCCGGCGGCCGAACCCGCTGCGGTGCCCGGTACTTGGGCCGGGTCGCCCGCTCCACCGGCCCCGCCCGTCCGACCGGTCCGGCCGGCCCCGCCGGGACCTGCGGCGGACCCTTCGGCGGTACTACCCGAGAGGCCCCCGAAGTCGAGGCCGTACCCGTAGTCGTTCTGTTCCTCGGCGCTCACAACGGACCCCAGATTCCACGACAGCCCCCGTAGTGTGGCAGGGCGCGCGGGAGTGCGTAGGCGCACGGTTCCCCGGCGTACGGCGCCGACGGCGCGCGAAGGGCGCGCATCGGGACATTGGCTCCAACCACGGGCAAAGGATGGCATAGCGCAGGGACCGGCGGTAGCCGGACCGGCCGTTCCCCACTCTTCCGAGGGGTCGTCGCGGAGGTGTTCGCCCAGCGTGCGGCGGTGGGTCGCACGACGCCCGTACCCGGCGCGCGCTCCTCTCCCGCGCGCCGGTGTTCCACCCGACTCCCGTGCCCGCCGGGCGCGGTGACCGCACCCGGTGCCGGGGTCAGTTCGCCCGGAGGCCGTCCAGCAGTATCCGGAGCAGCCGGTCCGCGGGACCGGCGACCGGTTGACCGTCCGTCTGCGGAGAAACCGGCGAGAAACCTCCCGTCGCCGGCGTCGACACCGACGGACGGGTCGCGTGCACCGGCACCGACGCGGTCAGCACCAGCACCACGTCCGACACCGTGACCCCCGAGCGCAGTTCGCCCGCCGCACCGGCCCGTGCCACCAGGGCGGCCAGTAACTGGAGCAGCAGCCGGGGATCGGCGTCGGCCGCCGACGGCTCGACCGACCCGCCGGAACGGGCCTCCTCCCCGCGCAGGTCGAAACGGACGGCGGCGGGAGCCTCCGCCGCGCGCTGTTCGGGCACCCGGCCCAGTTCCTCCGCGTACCGGAACGCCTCCGGCGGCAGCAGCCGCCCGGCGCCGCTGGTCACCGCGCGGGCCAGGTAGCCGGCCAGCGCCTCCCAGGCGCCGTCGCCGCCGTACAGCGACTCGCGCGCCTGCGCGGTCAGCCACGCCACCTCCTCGGCGGCGATCCGCTGGACCAGCACCTCCTTGCTCGGGAACCGCCGGTAGACCGTGCCGACCCCGACCCCGGCCCGACGAGCGACCTCCTCCATCGGCGCGCCGTAGCCGAACTCGCCGAACACCTCGCGGGCCGCGCGCAGCACGCTCTCCAGGTTCCGCCGGGCGTCCACCCGCAGCCGCGCCCCGGGCACCGGCACGGCCGGTGCGGGCTCGGCCCGGTAGGGGACGGCGGCCTGAACCATGCCGATCTGCGCCATCCCGCCCTGCACCCCGCTCTGCGCCGCCAGGTCCACCGGGCCGCGCTGCTCGGGCACCATGCCCGGCCCGGCCTGCGGTGCACCCGCCCGCCCCAACACCTGCTCCTGATCCATCATCCCAACTCTCCCCCGCAGGCGTCCGCATCCGGACCCTGTAGTCGCCCGCCCCTGCACCCCCCGGTGCAGCTCAGCCCGTCAGAAATGACCTGATGACCCATTGCTCGTGCCGCCCGTCCGGTTCCGGTGACCACGGTCGTGCCGCCGAGCCGGGTCCATGTCCGGCTCGGCGCGTCGGCACCGCCCGGGGCCCTGTCCGGGAACTAACCTTCCCCGGATGACTGTCCCCCAGTCGGGTTCTCACGCCAACGCTGGAACTGGCCGTAGTGGCCGCTCCACGGTGCGTCGCCGCCGATTGTCATGGCGACAGCTGCTCCGGCACACAATCCGACCATAGTTCACCGCTCTTCGCGGCCGAAAGTGCGTCAGAAAGTCGTCCAGGAAGCACAACTGGCCACGACCGCCCCTCGCGTCGCAACCCGCCCCGTACGGACTGTGGACAAGACCGCCCCCGCCGGTCCTTCATAGGGGGGCGTGATTGGGGGGCACCCCGGCTGCGAGGCCGGGGACGAAACGTCACACCGGCAGGAGGTGCACCATCAGGATCCTGATCGCCGGCGGCGGCTGCGCAGGGACGGCCACCGCACTCCACCTCCAGCGCGGCCTGCGGGAGCGGCTGCGCCGGGGCGAGGTCGAGATCACCGTCGTCGAACCCCAGGCCTACTTCACCTACCACCCGCTGCTGGCCGAGGTCGCGGCCGGTTCGATCGACCCGAGACACGTGGTCGTCCCGCTGCGCCGGGTCCTGCCGGACTGCCGGGTCGTCACCGCCCGGATCACCCGGATCGAGCACGCCGCCCGCCGCGCCCTGGCCGACGCCGCGAACCCCGGCGAGACCCCCGCGCCGATCGAACTCCCCTACGACGTCCTGGTGGTGGCCCCCGGCTCGGTCTCCCGCACGGCGCCGGTGCCGGGCCTCGCCGAGCACGGCCTCGGCTTCTCCACCGTCGGCGAGGCGGTGGGCCTTCGCAACCACGTCCTGGAGCAGCTCGACCTGGCCTCCGCCACCCGCGATCCCGCACTGCGCCAGTCCGCGCTCACCTTCGTCTTCGTCGGCGCCGGGTACGCGGGCGTCGGCGCGCTCGCGGAGCTGGAGGACATGGTCCGCGCCGCGGTGCGCGGTTACCACAACGTCCGCGCGGAGGACCTGCGCTGGGTCCTGGTCGAGGCGACCGACCGGATCCTCGCCGAGGAGTCGCCCGAACTCGCCGAGCACACCCTCGGGGAACTGCGCGAGCGCGGCGTCGACATCCGGCTGGGCACCACCCTGGAGTCCGCCGTCGACCGGGTCGTGGCGCTCTCCGACGGCAGCCGCTTCGGCGCCCGCACCCTGGTCTGGACGGCGGGCGTACGGCCGTCCCCGCTGCTGCGCCACACCGACCTGCCGCTGGACACCGCCGGCCGGGTCCGCTGTCTGCCCACCCTCCAGGCGGTCGGGCCGGACGGACGCGCCCTGCCCGGCGTCTGGGCGGCCGGCGACTGCGCCGCCGTACCGGACCCGAACGCGGACGGTGCCCCGTGCGCCCCCAACGCCCACCACGCCTTCGCCGAGGCCGAACTGCTCGCCCGCAACATCGCGGTCGCCCTGGACGGCGGGCCGCACGCACCGGGCCTGGCCGCGTACCGGCCCGGCCCCGCCGCCTGCTCGACCTCGCTCGGCCCGCACCGGGCCGTCGCGCACACCCGGCGCGGCGGCAAGCTCACCGGCCGCCGGGCCTGGTGGCTGCACCGGGCGCGGCACCTGCGGCGGCTGCCGAGCGCGGAGCGGCGGGTGCGGGTGCTGATGGACTGGGTGCTGGGCGGGGTGTTCTCCCGCGAGGTGGTCTCGCTGGGCGCGATGGAGCACCCGCGTTCGACCTTCGAGGAGGGGTTCGGCTCGAGGCCGGGACGACCGTCCGAGCCAGGACCGGATGCCCCCCGCTGATCGCGCCCGCCGTTCCGGGCCGGAGGCCGATCGGACGGCCACGCCGGGCGCGCGACTTCCGGAATCAGGCCTTCGCCTGACAGGATCAGCCCGTCCTGGTCATTACCCCGTGTGCTGTTGCGTACACAAAAAGTGATGATATGCCTGGAAAACGAGGAAGCAGCCGTCGTTTGAACCTCATGCGCTGGAGCGCCCGGCTCACCGGAGCCCCTCGGCGTGCCGCCCCGCCCAACGGGACCGGCACCGACGAGGGCGCGCCCTCCGCCGACGGCATCATCGTGCCCGCCCCCCGCGACCCGACCGACCTCGCCACCACCGCCGGACCCCCCGACCCGCACGAACCCCAGGACCTGCGCGAGGTCCTCAACCGCATCCCCGCCCCCGTCGCGGTCACCTACGGCCCGCTCCACCAGCTCGGCTACGCCAACCGCGCCTACCGAGAACTCTTCGGCGAACGCCCCATCGGCCTGCCCGCCGGCGAGGCGCTCCCGGAACTCGGCACCATGGGCGTCCTGCCCCTGATGGACCAGGTCATCCGCGGCGGCCGGCCGCGCAGCGTCAAGGCCCGCTGCATCCTCGGCCTCACCGGCAACCGCTACTACAACGTCTCCTGCGTCCCGCTCGGCGCGGGCGACGGCACCGACCACCCCGCCGAGGGCCTGCCCTCCGGCGTCCTGATCTTCGCCGCCGAGGTCACCGACCAGGTCCTCGCCGCCGCCCGGCTGCGCGAAGCCGAACGCCGCCAGCGCGAAGCCGCCGTCACCCTCCAGCGCAGCCTCCTCCCGCAGAAGCTCGACCAGCCCGCCGACCTCCGGGTCGCCGCCACCTACCAACCCGGCGGAGCCGAGGCCGCGGTCGGCGGCGACTGGTACGACGTCATCGCCATCGACGGCGGGCGCACGGCACTCGTCATCGGCGACGTCATGGGCCGCGGCCTGCGGGCCGCCGCCGTCATGGGCCAGCTGCGCACGGCCGTCCGCGCCTACGCCCGGCTCGACCTGCCCCCGCACGAGGTGATGCGCCTGCTGGACGGCCTCGCCATGGAGATCGACGCCAACCAGATCGCGACCTGCACCTACGCCGTCTGGGACCCGGGCCGCCGCACCCTCTCCTACGCGTCGGCCGGCCACCTCCCGATGCTGCTGCGCTGCCCGGACGGCACCATCCTGCGCAGTGAGGAACAGAACGGCCCCCCGCTCGGCACCGGCGACGGCCTGCACGTCTCGCACACCCTGCGCCTTCTCCCCGGCACCACCGGCGTCCTCTATACGGACGGCCTGGTCGAGCGCCGCGACGAGGACATCGACCAGGGCCTCGACCTCCTGGCCCGCACGCTGACCGGTGCGATCGGCGCCCCCGAGGTGATCTGCGCCCGGCTGCTGCGGGCCATGGGGGTCACCTCGGAGCACGATGACGACGTCGCCGTCCTGGCCTTCCAGCTGCCGGCGGAGGAGAGCGCCGAAAAACCGCTTGCGGCGCTTGACTCGGCCACCCCCGAGGTCTAGTGTTCTTCGAGCTGCCTGCCAGGGAGAACCGGACACGCTTGTGCGCGGACGGTCCCGAGGCGGCCAATCCCTGAAACACCACTTCCGGCTGGTGCCGGTCGTTTCCGCATTCTTGCGTGACGGCTGGTGCTTATTCGGTGTGCTCGTTTTATCGGATTGCGGTCGATTCGCTTTTCGGAGCGGGGATCGGCTAGAGTTTGAAACGTCGGACAGGGCGTCAAGCCCCGGAAGACA
>NZ_JBHTRF010000149.1:0-6178 GCF_042796115.1 Kitasatospora sp. NPDC056446
ACTTTTTTTGGGGGTGTTTTAACCCTTTTACACACTTCCCTCGTGGCGGGGCGCCGGGGGGGGGGCGGGGGACCTCCCCCCCCCCCCCCCCCGTCGGGTCACGAGATTACTGGTTGACCGACATCCGGACGGATTCGGTCCAGGTGACGGTGAATCCGATGGCGCGCTGACCTGCGGGGAACACTTCCTCCATCTTGCTCGACAGCATCTGGGCGCCGGGTTCCTTCGCACCCGAGGAGTAGCCCTCCGGGGAGACCCCTCGGGTGAGCGATTCCTTGGTCATGTTCTGGGTGAGTTGGAACTGGACCTGGGCGGTGTGGTCGGCGCTGCTGTAATCGGTCACAGTCGCGCTCAGGTTGTAGGAGCCGAGGACGGCGCGAGCCGAACCTTCGATCGAATTCTGGTCCCTGTTTCCCAACAGGTACGACGCGAAGTCGGCGAGCTCGGAAGCCATCATCGTCTTCATCTCGGTCTTGTTGAGTGCGGCGCCGTAGGCCGTCTTGTAGTCGAGGCCCGAGATGGTGTCGCCGACCTTGGTGCCCTGACGCATTTCCAGGTAATTGCGGACCACGTCCAGCCACATGTGCTGCCGCACCTGGGCGGTGAACTTGTCGCTCTCGTCGAAGTAGTACGAACTGGGGGCTATCCCCATGAAGAAGAACGCGGCGACCTGGGTGGCGTCCGGGTCCATGACCGCCTTGGAGTCGAAGTTCCCGCCCGAGGCGTAGGCCGCGGACGCGCGGCGCGCCAGTTCGTCGCGACGCTCCGCCTTCTTGACGTTCTCCCGCTGGACGGCCTCGGTGCGGTGGTTCTCGGCGACGATCTGGTTGTAGCGCTTCCCTTCCTCGATGGGCATGGTGCCCTTGTTGCCGCAGACGTACATCCCGCTCACGCACTCCTCCAGGGCCATGCCACTGGGGTCGGAGTACGTCACAGGGTTGTTGGCCGAATAGGCGTAGCCGTTCGTGGTCTGGGGCTTGTCCGCCTCCAGGAGGGGGTCCACCGAGATGAACCGGCCGGTGGCGGGGTCGTAGTCGCGGGCACCGATGTGGGTGAGCCCGGTCGCCTCCTGGACACCGCCGAGGAAGCCTCGGTTGTCGGCCCAGGTGCTGGGGGCGGCGCCGCGGAGGCCGCCGAAGGGAGTGCTGCGGCGCTGGGTGACGGCGCCGGTGGTGGCGTCGATGCCGACCTCGGCGGTGCCGTGGTGGTCGTTGATCTGGAAGGTCAGCTTGTTGTCGTCGGTGCGGACGGCGGTGGCCACTCCGAGCGGGTAGCGGCGGGTCGCGGCAGCCTTGGCTGCGCCCTTGACCAGCTTGAGCTCGGTGTTGCCGAGGTACAGCGTCCAGTTCTCGGCACCCGGGTTGGCGGTGTCGAGGGTGTGGCCGAGCAGGCGGTTGCCGCCGGCGTCGTAGAGGTAGTCGGTCGTGGTCGTGGTCGTGGCGGAGGTGGTCTTGACGGTGTCGGTGACCTTGGCGAGCCGGTTCTCCGAGTCCCAGGTCAGCACCTGGTCACTGGCCCGGCCGGCGCCCGGCTTGAGGTGCCGTTCGGCGGTGTTGCCCGACGCGTCGTAGGCGTAGCCCTCCTGGACGGGGGCGCCGTTGGCACCGGTGACGGTGCTGGTGCCGGTGAGCGAGTGGGGCCGGGCCGCGGTGGGGGCGGGGTAGGTGTAGGTGGTGGTGGCGTCCTGGGCGGTGTTGCCGACGGTGTCGTGCCGGGTCTCGGTGGCCCGGGTGCCGCTGGCGGTGTAGGTCCAGCTGGTCCAGTACGGGGCGGGGCCGCCGAGCTGGGCGCCGCCGGGGGCCGTGCAGCTGTCGGTGCCGGGGGTGTAGGCCTCGGTGAGGCGGGCCAGGTTGTCGTAGCGGAAGCACTGCCGGTCGGTGCCGGAGCGCGAGGTGTCGGTGACCGAGGTGACGTTGCCGGCCTGGTCGTAGGTGTAGGCGGCGGCGCGGGTCGCTCCGGTGACGCCGTACTGGTCGGTGCGGGTGGAGGCGAGGCGCTGGGTGCCCCACTCGTAGGCGTTGGTGAGGTAGATGTCCTTGCCGGCGGTGCCGTTGCCGAGGGTGGTCTGCAGCGGCTTGCCGGTGAGGCTGAAGGTCTGCCCGGTCTGGTACTTCGTCAGGCCCTCGGAGGCGGTCAGCCGGCTCAGCGCGTCGTAGGTGAACGCGACGGACTCGGCCGGCAGGTTCCCGGCCGCCGGGTACGCGGTGCTCCTGGCCTGTCCGTCGAAGCGGTAGACGGTCCCGGTGACGTAGGTGCCCGCCAGCGCCTCCTGCCCGGGGACGGACGGGACGGTGAAGGTGGTGCGGGTCGGCCGGGAACGGGCGTCGAACAGCGAGTACGTGCTCTTGTACTCGAAGGTCCGGCCGCCGACGGTGCTGAACCGGGAACTGGAGGACTGCAGGCCCTTGTTGCCGGCCGGGTCCCAGGTCTGGGAGGTCAGCAGCGGGCCGGTCGCCGAGTCCTCGTGGGTCTCGGTCAGTCGTCCGAGGTTGTCGTAGACGCTGGCGATCGTCCTGCCGCGCGCGTCGGTGGTGGCGGTCACCTCGCCCCGGTCGTTGTAGGCCTTCAGGGTCGTGCCGCTGTCCGGGTCGACGGCCTTGGTCTGCCGGCCGAGCTGGTCGTAGGTCCAGCTCCACACCGTGCCGGCCGGGTTGGTCAGCTTGGTGAGGTGGCCGGCCGGGTCGAAGCCGTAGGTCGTGGCCTCGTACGGACCGCCCGGGGTCGCGGCGTTGTACTGCCGCAGTTCGGTGGTGTGCCCGGCGACGTCGCTGATGGTGGTGGTGGGAGTGCCGCCGGCGGGCGGGGTGACGGTGACCCGGTCGCCGCCGTACTCGGTGAGCGTGGTGGAGACCGGGGTGCCCATGCCGTTGCCCGCGAGTAGCGTGGACTTGACGACCCGTCCGAGACCGTCGAACTCCTGCTTGGTCTGCGACTCCACGCCGACGGTGTCTTCGAGCTTGAACAGGGTCGTGGACGGGGCGTTGGTGGCGTAGTAGGCGGCGAACGCGAGGGCCGCCTGGCCGCGCTCGTCGTAGAAGGTGTCGGTCAGGACCCGGCCGCCGTTGTCGCCCGGGGACTGGGTCTGCCGGGCCCGGCCGAGGCCGTCGTACAGGGTGTAGGCGGTCCGCTGGGAGCCGTCCTCGTTGAGCGAGCGGCTGGCGACGGCGGCGATCCGGCCCTCCTCGACGGTGTAGGCGAACTCCAGGTTCGGGGTCTGGCCCGTCGCCTTGGAGCGGTCGGGCTGCCAGACCTTGAGGGTGCGGCCGAGCGCGTCGTACTGGATGTCGGTGCGGCGGTTGTTGGCGTCGAGGGTGTCGACGGTCTGGCCGCGCAGCAGGTCGTAGTCGGTGGTGGTGGTCTGCGTGGTGGTGGCGTCCCCGGCCTTGGCGGGCGGGGAGGTCGCCACGGACTTGGTGGGCCGGCCGGTGGCCGGGGTGTGGGCGGTGGTCGTCGTCCGGGCGTTCGGGGACGCGGTGGTGACCGGTCCGGCGGTGCCGGTGGTGTCGAAGACGGTGGTCGAGGCCTGCGTCGTCGAGGTCAGCGGGCGCCCGTAGGCGTCGAACGAGGCCGTGGTGTCCAGGTAGGTGGCGCTGTTCCCGGTCTGGGACTTGAGGGAGTGGACAAGGGTGACGTCGCCCTTGGTGGGCGCGGCGCCGTAGGCCTGGCCGTCGAAGCGGCTCCGGACGTCGGACAGGACGACCGACGTGCCGTCGGCCCTGGTCTGCCGGTCGGCCGTGGCGGCGCAGTTCGCGGCGACGGTCTCGGTCCGGATCGCGCCGCTGAGGATCCACGCCCCGGTGTTGTCGGCGTACGTGGTGCGGGTGCACTTGTCGTCAGCGGCGTTCGCCACGTCGCCGAGGTCCTCGGACTGCGTGACGCGGCCGTAGTCGTCGTACGTGGTCCGGGTACCGGTCTCCCGCCACGCGTTGCCGGCGCCCTTGTCGAGGGAGGTGAACGCGCGGGTGCCGCTGATCCCGCCGATGTTGGCGGTGGTGGTGCCCCAGTCGCGGACCCGCTTGGCGGTCTCCTTCTTCCAGGGGGTGTTGACGGACTTCTGCAGGATGACGCCGCCGGGCTTGTCGTACTGCTCGCTGCGGTACTCGTAGCCGGCCCACGCGTTGTCGTCGGTCAGGACGGTGCCCTGGCCGTCGTCGACGGTGACGGCGCGCTTGCCGTTCTTGTCGGCGGGGTTGTTGCGGTCCTGGTCCATGCCGCGCAGGAAGTAGTGGTCGGCCTGGGTGGTCATGCCGGTGACGCCGCCGGTCTCCACCCGGGCGTGGGCGTAGCCGCGCCACTGGGACCAGGTCTTGAGCTTGTCCTTGGTGAGGCCGTCCTCGTCGTCGAAGTGCCAGGCGGCGTCGCCGAGGTAGGTGTAGTGGGTGACCATGTCGGGCGCGCCGCCGGTGCGGTCGGTGGCGATGACCGCGTCGACGACGTACTTGTTGAACCACTCCGTGGTGACCGGGGTCTCTTCGGAGGCCTGGTACATCTGCGGGAAGCAGCGGGTGGTGTTGGACTGCGGCGTGGGCAGGGCGTTCCAGTCGCACGCGGCGGCCGAGTAGTTGACGTCGATCTGGCCGCCGAGCTCGTCGGTGACGGTGCCCAGGCGCTGCTTGATGAACGGCATGCGGCCGTCGCCGACCTTGTCGAGCCGGTTGGCGAGCTGCTTGTAGGCGAAGGTGGTCTTCGGCAGCGCGACGGAGGGCGCGGCCGAGGAGCCGGTGTGCTTGATCGAGTCCAGCAGGAGCTGGTAGTCGAAGTCGGCGGTGCCCCACTTGTGGGTCAGGTCCCAGGTGTCGACGGTGGCGTAACTGCCGTCGGCCTGGAGGGTCTTGGCCGCGATCTGGGTGAGGCGGGTGCGGGTGAAGAAGGTCGGCGAGTACTGCCCGGTGCAGTCGGTGCCGTCCTTGCAGTTCTGGTCCCACGGGGTGTCGTACCAGTACTGCCGGTTGGTGTCGATCTTCGCCGGGTCGCAGAGCGCGGCGTTGCCCTCCAGGCAGCGTTCGGCGGTGGAGAAGTCGACGCGGCCCATCGGCTTGACGGTGGCCGAGTAGAGGTCGCCCTGCTGCTGGCCGTACTCGATGTGGTCCAGTCGGCCCCCGCGGATGTACGGGGTGCGGTCGCTCGCCTTGAGGTTGCGGCCGTAGTTGTTGGTCTCGGGGGTGTACCAGTAGGTGACGTCGTTGCCGTGGGCGTCGACCACCAGGTCCAGGTTCCACCGCCAGCCCTGCTGGCACCAGGAGGACGCGAAGTCCGCGCCGTTGCACGGCTCCCCGGCGTTGTTGCCGAACACCGGCACGGTGTAGACGGACTTGGTCTCCGGCTTGCCGGCCGACCAGTTCGGCAGGCGGTTGTAGCCGAAGTAGTAGGAGGTGCCGTCGGTGGTGGTGGCGCGGAAGTACTCGCCGTCGTTGTCACCGTTACCGCGAGCGATGTCCCGCAGACGCACGACCTTCGTGGCGTCGTCGTTCTTGATCCGCCACTCGTCGCCGGAGACCGGGATCAGCTCACCCGCTTGCCCGCCGAAGCTGATGGTGGCGTTGTCCGTCCCCCAACACTGGTCACCAGGGCTGGACTTCCCGGTCTTCGGGGCGCCGTCGTCCGCGCACGCCTTGTAGCTGCGCTCGACGAAGCCGGGCGAGAGGTCGAAGCCGTCACCCGCCCAGGAGGCCTGGTTGTTGCTGTTGGACGTCCGGCCGTCGATCGCGCCGGAGTTGTAGGACAGGCCGATCTTGGGCGTGAGCCCGCCGGGCATCCCGGTCAGCGAGATGTCGTACGACCAGGTGAACGAGCCGCTGTTCAGCGAGGTCGACCAGGACGACGCGCTCGACAGCGGGGTCGCCTTGTAGTCGCCGCTCGGGCCGGCGCTGCCGGTCGTGGCCGCCAGCACCATCGCGCCGGGCGCGGCCTGCAGCCGCATCGACCCGGCCGGGGCCGTGGTCAGCGCGTCGGCGGCGACGGTCTGCTTCGCCGGGTCGTTGCCGCCCGGCAGCGGGGTCTGCACCCGGCACTCGGGCAGGTCCGGGGTGGTCAGCGCGCACTCCGGCAGGCGCACCAGCCTCAGGCGCGAGCCGAAGCCGGAGCCCGCCGCCTGCGCGAACGACGAGTAGTCGACGGCCAGGCCGCCGTTCTCGTCGGCGCCGGTGACGGTCAGCAGCAGGCCGTTGACCCCGGCCTT
>NZ_JBHTRF010000150.1:0-6009 GCF_042796115.1 Kitasatospora sp. NPDC056446
GGCCTGCGCTCGTCGCGCAGGCCCGGCCCTGGTGTGGTTCTGTCGTTGAGATGCGGAGCTCTCTGTCCACTCTTCACAGACAGGAGGTAGGCCCGCGCCCCAGGAAACCCGGGGCGCGGGCCTGCAAGAGAGCGGCTGTTGTTCTCGCCAGGTCGGACCTCAGGCATCCCAGGCGTTCACGATCGGCCCCGGCCACTCGGCGGCCGTAGCCGCGAGATCTGCCGGGAGCAGGGAAACCAACAGGGCACGGCCGTCGGCAACGGCCTGCAAGGCGGCTTCCTGAGCTTCATCCTTGGTGTCGAACATGCCTTCGCCCACGGTCTCGTTATGGGGCGGCTCACCGACCTCACCGACCCACTGGGTTGCGCCGGGCCACACCCGCACATGGGTCAGCCTGGAAGGCTCCGGCAGCCCGGTGATGCCCCGGGCGGCGGCCTCCTTGATCGCGTCCTCGATCGTCATGCTCGGGCTCTCCTCATCTCGGCCAGTGCGGCGTCCAGTCGTGCGGAGCGGACGACAGCAGAAAGGTCGTTGGCGGTGTGGGCGTAGTGCTCGGCTTCTTCCCGAGCGCCCTGGCGGTAGAGCACCGTGGCCAGCTTGGCGGTGTCGAGCGCTTTCGAGCGGGCTCGGTTCGAGGTCTGGGAATCCACGGCCCGGCGGAGCCGGGATACCAGGTCGGAGACCGGTCTGTTCTTGACCACGGCGAGAAGGTACAGGGCGTGCCCGGTCTCTCCGTGCAGCTTGTGCTCGGTGAAGTACCACATCCAGCGTGGTTCGCTGCGGAGGTCGGTGACGCGACTGTAGATCGACTCCGCGCGGGCGATCTGCCGCATGACCTCGGCCTCGTCGCCCTGAATGGCATAGGCCTGGGCCTTCACTGCCGCGATCATCGAGAGTGCCGACAGGGGTACGTTGCCCATCGCCCTGTCGGCGAGTGCCACAGCGTCCTTCGGCTTGTTCTCGGCGATCTCCTGACGGGCGAGACCGGTTGCGACGTGGCACAGGAGTCCGTCGTCGCCGGCCTCCTGGGCTGCCCTGATTCCCAAGCCGAAGGTGCTCCGCGCGGGCGCGCTCTGGCCGGCGTCGAACGCGGACCACGCTGCGAGGTCCGCAAGGTTGGCGATCTGGCCACACAGTCGATCACGGACGCGTGGTCCCATCGACGCTTTGGTGAGATCGACGACACTTCTAAGCTCGCCGAAGGCCAGATGTCGGGTGGTGAACCCCCCGCTTCGCCGGTCCCATTCCTCCAGGGCGAAGGTTCGTTCTGCGATGTCGTCAACGTCCTTCATTCCCACAGAAGACGGGGATGGCATCACATCGGGCAGGATGGAAGCCAACGAGACAGCCAAGAAATCGCGACGCTTCGACTCACTCACCTCCTCGCGGTCCCGCCGGGTCCTCTTCGGGAACAGTCCCAGCTCTGCGTTCGTGGCCACGCCGAAGACGCCGCGTAGTGCGTCGCGAACGTCCCCGTCCGGCCAGCTGATCACGCCACGTTCTAATCTGCTGATTACGTTGGCGTCAATCGCCGACTCTCGCCCGGTCGCAGCCCTGATCCGGGCGTTCACCCGGTTTGCCACCTCTCCCTGGGGCCACTCTCGCCCGAGGCGGAGCCTTCGAAGTGCGTCGTTGGTCATCTCGGACCCATCCATGCGATGCCGCTGCTGGGAGCCAGACCGCCTAGTGAAGTGCCTAGCGTCTGCCTACAGGATCGCCCTGTCCCCACCCGCACCGCAGGCGTTTGATGGTTCTTAGTCGCTCGGGGTGACCGGTCGGTCACTCTTGATCGGTTCGGGAGGGGCCCGGGCGGCGGCATCGCAATCTGCCCGCTCGCAAACCAGGGGCCCATATGTCAGCCAGCGTCAGCGCAAGGTCCACCGACTCCTCGGGCGGTGCACGCATCGAGATTCCGGAGGTTCGGCCCGGCGACCTCGGGTCCTTGCTGGAACTGCCCTGCGATCCCGAATCCGCACGGCCTGCCCGCAGGCTGGTGGCCGCTGCATTGACTGCCTGGTCCGCCGGTGAATTGCGGGACGTGGCTGAGCTGCTGGTGAGCGAGTTGGTCGCCAATGCCGTCAGGCACACGGGTTGCACACGAATCTCCGTCTCGGTGAACCGGCGGAAGACCTCGGTGTGGGTGGGCGTTCGGGACTCGTCAAGAGCGTTGCCGTGCCGCACGGAACCGAAGTGCGAGGCCGAATCCGGTTATGGCTTGGGCCTGGTGGAGACGCTCTCCTCCTGCTGGGGAGTGGCTTGGGCTCCGCGTGGCAAATGGGTTTGGTTCGAGCTGAGGATGGCGGCGCCGTGACCGTTGGGTTGGTGGCTGCCGGCCGTGATCGTGGCCTGCGGTGTGATCCGTCGGTGTTGCAGACCCGAAAGCTGAATGAGGAACGGAGTTCGTATGGATGTGACCCGAGGGGCCTTCGTCACCCTTGACGGTCTCAGTGCGAGCGGGAAGAGCACTGTTGCTCCGCTGGTCGCCGCCTTCGTCAACGGCGTTCATCTCACGGACAGCGTCTTGTCGACGTTCCCCCGCATGCGTGCGGAGGTGGACGCTGCCGGAATCCTGCCGGCGCGGTTTCACTGGTGGATGATGGCCAACCACATCAAGTCCGAGACCGCCCGGGCGCTCATCGAGAGTGGTCGGACGGTGGTGGTCGACTCCTACTTCCCGCGCACCATCGCCACGCACCGGGCGATGGGGCATGACTGCGCGCCGGAGTACCCCGGCGGGGTCCTCATTCCGCATGTGCCGATCCTGTTGGAGGTGGACGAGGGCGTTCGCCAGGAGCGGCTTCGTCGGCGCGCCGAGCTGGGGGCGCCGAGCTCCTGGCACCGGCGGGAGGAACCGAATGTGGCCGAAAGCTCCCGCGTGTACCGGGCCTTCGGCCTGCTGCGGGTCGACGGCACCGACCGCAGGCCTGAGGAAGTGGCACGTGGTATCGCCGACATCGTGCGCCCGCATGTCTCGCATCGCATCGAGGAGGGCAACTCGCCATGACCGTAACTGAGTTCGAAGTGAAGATTCTCGACATCGAGCCGGAGGAGATGCGCATGCTCCTGATCAAGGCCGGGGCGGAGCACGTGGGCGACCGGTCCCAGCGTCGGTACGTCTACGACATCCCCGGTCGACCCGGTGCGTGGGTACGGCTGCGTGACACCGGTACCGATGTCACGTTGTGTGTCAAGGAGATCCACTCCGATGCGATCGACGGCGTGACCGAAACGGAGACGACCGTCGGCGACTTCGACGCCATGAACGCGCTCCTCGGCAAGCTCGGCTACCTGCCAAGGGCCTACCAGGAGAACCATCGGTCCTCCTGGACGCTGGGCGGCGCGGCCGTCGAGATCGACCGCTGGCCGTTGATCCCCCCGTACCTGGAGATCGAAAGCGACAGCGCTGAACACGTCCACGCGACAGCGCTCGTGCTGGGGTTCTTCCCGGCTGAGCTGACGAGTGAGAACACGACCAGGGTCTACCGCCGGTACGGGATCGACCTGGATGCGATTCCCCGGCTCACGTTCGAGTGACAGGAGACGAGCCATGTCAGTTACCCAACGCCCGGCGGTCCGAGTCGTCCGGGACAAGACCATCCGCATCAAGGTGATCGACGATTGCGGGTTGGCGTGCACGTTCTGCCACAACGAGGGAACTCTGGTCACGGCCGACAATCGGGGTCGTACGGTGTTGCCCGTTGTCACGGGCCCGGGCAAGAGCGGGCGCGTGTCGATCTACGGCGGGACGAACGGGATCAACTTCCTCTCCGCCAAGATGGCCCCGGATGTGTCCTTCCGGCGGGCCGTGCGAACCGTGGCCCGGGCGTTCGACGCCAGCGAGGTTCACCTCACCGGAGGGGAACCCACTCTCCACACCGAGGTGTCCACGCTGGTCGCGGTGCTCAGCGGAATGGGGCTGAGCGTCGGAATGACCAGCAATGGGGAACGCGGTCGGCAGGTCATGCCGGAGTGTTCGGCGGCAGGGCTCAACCGGGTAAATGTCTCGGTCTTCGGCACCACCGCCCAAGAACTCCAGGCTGTTCAGTCCGAGCGATTCAGGTCGGCGGGCCTGGCCGAGACGAAGATCCGTGCAGCGGAGCAGACCGTCCGGTCTGCCGTCTCCAACGGCGTGAAGGTCTCCGTGAACATCGTTGTTCCCGGAATGGCTCACGTGGACCGGATCGTCAACCTGGTCGAGTCGTACGGTCAGTTCGCGGACGTGCGGATGCTCACCAGCATTCAGGACGGAACGGAGTCGATTGCGGCGATCTCCGAAGTGCTGGCCCGTGTGGGCGCGGAACCGGTGCTCCGGACGTTCACCGCCGGCACCTCCGACGAGCGCACCCTGTACCGGGCGCTCGGCAGCCGGGCGGTCTACGTGAAGCGGCTGCTGCCCGTACGGCTCCCGGACACCTGCGCGTCGTGCCGGTTCAACAACGGCACGGACTGCGAAGAGGGCTACTACGGCATCCGCCTCTACCTCACTGAACAAGGGGAGTACATGGTCGGCATCTGCATCCAGCGCATGGACCTCTGTGTTGCCGTGGTCGATCTGCCGAAGAGCGGAATCGTGGAAGAGGTGCAGGCCTTCAAGGATGCCGAAGTCCGGCGGCTGACGAGCAGGTACGGTGCCGCCGCCTGAGTAACAGGCCCGGTCGACAGGGTCTTCCTGGCCTCGCTCGACCCGAGCGAGGCCAGGACTACCTCCTATGGATCATGTCGAGGGAGGTGCGCTGCTGCCTGTCCGGTGCGGCGCGTGCCATCCGATACGGGCCGACCGGCCTGGGACGACCCGTCTGAATCCGAGCTCGCCCCGGACCGTCCCCCCATCCATCCACCTCTACCGAGGACTGCGCTGTGAGCGTCGGACCGCGTACCAGAATGCTGCTCAGGACCATCGCCCCGGCTCGCAGGCTGGATGTCCTGGGCTCCCACGAGGCCTTGGCCCAGGCCTGCGCGGCTACCGGCGACGACGTGGTGGTGGCGGAACTGATCAGCGATGGCCCGAACCATCTGTGGTCGCTCGCCTCACGCCCGCGCGTACTCGCCATCGTGCACCCGGACCTGGACGAGGCGTGGGCACTCATCAGGAGCGTGCAGTTCCTTCGGCAGCACCGGGTTGCCGTCACCTCCCCCTCTTTCACGGAAATCCGTGCCGCTGCCGGCGGTCGGGCCGTCACCTTCTGGCAGAACCCCGGGCAGCGGAGCCCCGACACGTCCCTGTCCGCATGGGTGACCGCTCTTACGCACCGGATCGATCCCGGGACGGCGTTGTGGCTCGGGGAACACGATCCGTTCGACGGACTGCTCGACGGCCTCGACGACGCGCCATTGGACGGTGCCGTCTGCCGGTTCCTACGCGAGCGCGTGGCTCAGTTGCGAGAGGAGTGGGACTACCTCGACTGGCCGACACCGGACACCGTCATCCTCGGAGCCGACCGGATGGTCCCCTGCCACGACGACGGGGTCCGCGTGGGATTCCTGTTGCGCCGACCGCTCCGCCGAGGCCACCGGGAGTGGGATCTGGTCGCCGCCCGTTGGCGCTCCGAGCTTCTCACCGGCCCGCGTGAGGACCACCGGACCTTCGCCGGTACCTACCTCTCCTACCAGTCGGAGGGCCGGTCCCCGGCCTACCCCTACATCGGCGCCTGGTCGGGCTACCAGGTCGTGCGCGACGTCGTCGTGCTCACTGCGGTGATGGACGCGGTGCGCCGCGCCCACCTCGACGGCGGCCTCCGCCGGGAGGCCGCCCACCGGGTCGCATGCCTGCGCGGTGCCCACCCGGCGCCGTGGAACTGGGGAAAGCGATGACACCCCGCCCACCTCTGCCCGCGTGCTGCCAGTGGTCCAGATGCCCCGGCCGTGGGCTCTCGGCGCGTTCCGGCGCGCGGTGGGTAGGGCGCGTCCGGGGTCCGCACGGGGGGCGCGGACGTGCGGGCCCCCCGCTTACGCCCCCCGGTCAGCCGGGGGGGGGGGGGGGGGGGGGGCGGGGGGGGGGGGTGGCCGGGG
>NZ_JBHTRF010000151.1:0-5738 GCF_042796115.1 Kitasatospora sp. NPDC056446
AGACAGCGCCGGGCAACCACGGGCCTTCGGCCCGGGTTGCTTGCGCCTTCGGCGCTGCGCGGCGGCTTCGCCGCCGGTAGCGCCCTGGCCTTCGGCCAGTGGCCCACGGGCTTCGCCCGTGGGCTATCCGCGCTTCGCGCGGATAGGGCCGGCTTCGCCGGCGGGATCGGGCTTTGCCCGATCGGGGCGCTGCGCGCCCTTTGGTAGTGGGTCAGCTCCTGCGCTTCGCTTCGGAGCTGACCTGGCATGGAGTGTGAGCGCCTTCGGCGCTGCGCGGCTGCTCCACCGTGGGCTGACCCGCGCTGCGCGCGGGCAGCGGGCCGGCTGCGCCGGCCGGATCGGGCTGTACCCGATCGGGTGGGGTAGCGGGCCCTGTGCGGGCTTGGGTGGTGGTGGGTCAACTCCGCGTTTCGCTGCGGAGTTGGGTGGGTGTCAGGGTGAGGGACCTTCAACTCTGGGGGTGGGGGGGGTGTTCGGGCTTCGCCCGAGCTGACTGGGGTGGCGGGTGGGGCGCTTCGCGCCTTGACGGGTGGGATGGTGAGGGGTGGTCAGGTGGTGGGGTCACTCGTTGGGGTGGTACAGGGGCGGGCTTCGCCCGCTCTCGTGCATCAAAGACAGCATCCCGCTAGGCTTTGGGTTGGTGGTAGGGTCCCGGTGGATTCTCGTTGGCACATGATCGTATGGGTCAGCGACTCCGAGTCGGCCTCAGGATTTATCTCAAATTCGAGAGTGGAATACGTAGAGGCAGACGTGGCGGGCAGCGAAGCTGACCAAATTGATTTCGCGCGGCGGCTAGTACAGCGGCGGGCTCAGGGGAAGTCGCCCGAGCAGATCGAGGCCGGCCGGTGGGAGGCGCAGGCCTGGGAGCGGGAGGCCGGTCGCATGGAGGACTCGGGGCTTCGCCCCACGTGGGAGGCGGCCGAGTGGGAACGGATCGCCGCTCTCGTCGGAACCGAGGAGTGGGCGGCCTACGACGTGACGCTCGACGGGCAGACCCCGGCCTGGTCCTCCGGAGCACGAGGCCCGGCTCGTGGCAGAGCGGAAGTGGGCGCAGCGGACCCGCGGGGGGCAGCAGGAGGCGGTGAAGCCTGGCGCCCGGCCCGCGCGGTTCTCTGTATCACCTCAGCTTGCCGACACAAGCCCCTCCGGAAGGGCTGCCACCACGATGGCAAGGGCTTCCTCCGGTGTCTCGGTGCGCGCGAGCGGCTCGCCCTTGTTCCATACCCCGTACAGCCCCTCGTCGTACGGATGGATGGTGTGGCCAACCCGCGTCTTCCAGAAGGCCTTGACACTGGTGGAGAACCAGAGGTTGAAGTGGCTGTTGACCGGCATCAGCTGACGGAGCACTGGCTGGGCGTGCGCCGCCGCCAGCAGCGCGTGGGGACGTGGGTGTCGGTTGTACGGCGGCATGTGGACGCGGTCGAGCTTGGCGTGCCACGTCAACTCGACGACACCGAACGGCTCCCGCTCATGGGCGAGGGCCCAGGGCCTGAACTGGACGAACGGGGCTTGTGCCCTGGTCTCCTCCAGCCCAGCACCGCCCATCCACGCCGCCGTCGCCCGGACCGCCTCGGCCAGGTCTGCGGCCCACCCACAGGCCAACCGTGTGCCGTGGGCCTGGAAATTCACCTGGAACCGACGCCCCTCGTCGGGCGGATACACCGTCACTCTCCGGCCACGCCCCGCGTCGAGGTACTCCGCGATGCGACCCCAGTTCCCATCCGACTCCGGCAGGGCAAGCCCGAGCCCCTCAGCCGTACGCCTCACCGCAGCCCGCAGGGCCCCGTCCTCGTCCCAGCCACCCTCGCCAAGCCCCACCCCGAAGTCCATCGCCCCAGTGTGCCCGAACCGCCTCCACCCGGACCGCCACTCCACGTGCCCGCCGTGGCAGGGACCGCCAAGGAGAACCTCTCGCCGTGACAGCCGATGGAAATCGGCACGCTTTCCTACTGAATACCGGAGTCGGGCGGAAACGGATTTCGCCCACCCCTTTCCATTTCACGCAATTCCCGGGAAAGGTAAATTGGAATCATGGTGAAAAAGCTTCGTCCGCACCAGGAAGAGGCGTGCGACGCGGCAGTACGACTTCTGACGCTGCCGGCGTCGGGGCTGGTGCCGCCGGAGGGGCTGCGGTGCCAGATCCGGGCGGCGACGGGGGCGGGCAAGTCGCTGACGGCCGTTCACGTCGCCTCCCGGCTCCACTCGGAACGGACGCTAGTGATCGTGCCCTCACTGCCGCTGCTGGAGCAGACGGCCGGCGTCTGGCAGCGGGAGGGGCACAGCGGCCGGATGGTCGGGCTCTGCTCGCTCGTGGGCAACGAGCAGCCGGTGGGCCTGCGGTGCACCACCGACCCGGCGGAGCTGGTGAAGTGGACGGCCGGGCCGGGCCGGGTGACGGTGTTCGCCACCTACGCCAGCCTGGGCCTGGGCCACCTGGAGAAGGCCCACCAGCTCGGGCTGCCGGCCTTCTCACTCGCGATCGTGGACGAGGCGCACAGGGTCTCGGGTCAGGCAGGTCGGCCGTGGGCGGCGATCCTGGACAACACCAAGGTCCCGTGTGACCGGCAGCTGTTCATGACGGCCACCCCTCGCCTGTGGGCGGTGAAGGAGACGGATCGGCTGCGGGCGGCGGCCGGGATCGAGGCGGCCGAGCTGATCGCGAGCATGGACGACGAGGCGCTGTTCGGCCCGGTCGCCCACGACTACCCCCTCGGAACCGCGATTTCTGACGGGGTGATCGCGCCGTACCGGATCCTGTGCGTGGACGTGGCCGATCCGGTCCTCCAGGGCCTGGAGCAGCGCGGTGCGCACGAGGCGTCGGTGGAGTACCGGGGCGCGCGGCTGGCGGCCTTGCAGACGGCGCTGCTGACCGCGTGCGCGGAGTGGGACCTGTCGCGGGTGCTGTCGTTCCATCACATGGTGGCCGAGGCGCGGGCGCTAAGCACCGGCCTGCCGGACGTCGCCCGGGTGCTGTGGGAGCAGGACCCCGCTTTGCACCCGGACCCGGCGCTGGTCGGCACGAGCTGGCTGGAGGCCGAGCACACGCCGGCCGAGCGGCGGGCCGTGCTCGGCACGTTCGCGTCGCTGGTGCGGGATGACGGCTGGCGGCTGCTGCGATACATCCTGGCCTCGGTCAAGGTCCTGAGCGAGGGTGTGGACACCTTCGACTGCGACGCGGTCTACTTCGCCGACGTGCGCGGCTCCATGGTCGACCTGGTCCAGGCCGTCGGCCGCGCCCTGCGAATGCACCCGGGCAGCGGGAAGGTCGCCACGATCGTGGTGCCCGTCCTGCTGGGCGCCGGCGAGAACGACGACCAACTGCTCACCTCGAAGGCGTACGACGGGCTGAGCAAGCTCTTGATGGCGCTGCGGGCGCACGACGCGGCCGCCGTCGAGCGCCTGGCCATGCCGCAGTCCGAGACCCGCCCGCCGAGGGAGCCCAAGCACGCCGGGGAGCCCGAGGAGCGCCGCTCCGCCGGCGGGGAGGCGCAGCTGCTCCAGTTCTCCACCCAGCGCGACCCCGCGCTGATCGCCGCGTTCATCCGCACCCGGGTCCTGGAACCGGAGCGGGCCCAGTTCCGGCGCGGCCTGGAGGAGCTGCTCGCCTACCGCGAGAAGTTCGGCGACGCGCGCGTGCCCTACGCCTACCAGGCACCGTCCGGGCACCGGCTCGGGGTCTGGGTCGCCGACCAGCGCCGCTACAAGGCCGCCGACGTCCTCGACCCGGAGCGCGTCAAGGAACTCGACGAGCTGAGCATGATCTGGTCCGTGTTCGACACGGCCTTCACCGACAACCTCACCGCGGTCGCCGGGTACGCCGCCGAGCACGGGCACGCCTGCCCCCCGGCCGAGGCGGTCTGGGGCGGGCGCCCGGTCGGCACCATCATGAAGAACCTGCGCACCGCCCAACGCCGCACCGAAGCGCTGGAGCGCCGCGCCGAGGCCGGCGAGACCGGCCTGGACTGGACCGGGGCCTTGTCCGCCGACCGCAAGGCCGCCCTGGACGAGATCGACGCGGGATGGTGCCCGTCCTGGCCGGTGGAGTGGCGGCGGTGCTTCATCCTGGCCTGGCAGCACATCAAGGATGGCGGGACGCTGGCCGGTACCGAGCCGGGCAGCATCGTCGTCCAGGGCGATGACCTGGCCGGGTGGGGCCGCGCGCAGCAGGTCGCCTGGGACAAGCTCGTCCCGGCGCAGCAGTGGGCGCTGGAGCACGTCCTCGGACTCGAGCCCCTGGCGCCGGAGCAGAAGCCGGCCGCGAAGGTGACGCATGCGGAGAGGGAGGCCCGGAACCTGGCGGCCGCCGCCCAATACCGGGCCCGCGAGGGCCACCTCAACGTCCCCCGCACACACAAGGAAGCCCTGGTGCTGAACGACGGCACCGACGAAGGCACCGTGGTCGAGATCAGCCTCGGCCTGTTCATCGCCAACAGCCGCAGCAGGCGCGCCGACGTCCCCGCCGTACGCGCCCAACGCCTCACCGAACTCGGGATGCGTTGGGAGTAGGCGGGCGCCGGGCCGGGCCGCTCAAGCTGCACACGGCCCGACCTCGGGCTGGAGCTCTGTCGGTGGGGTGCGCCATGATGAAGGCAGGCCCAGGTAGTACCGCAACACCCTTCGAACAGTTCCGGGCCGTAAGTAGAAGGAATGATCATGACTTCGCTTTCCCCTGCCGCGCTGCAGGGCGCACCCCCCGGTGATCTCTCCGGAGCCCACCGGGACCTGCTGGCGCTGTGCGCGCTGCGCATCAACAACGCGTCCGTGGACTGGAGCCTGCTGGCCCGCACCTGCACGAGCGCGGACGGGGTCGAAGCAGCGCTCGAAGGGAACCTCGGGGAGCAGTCAGAGGCGGCCCGCAAAAACCTGCCGGTCCTGCGCTCCGGTCTGGTACACCTCGCGAATGCCCGTGAGCGGGTCGACGCCGAGCTGGACGCCGGGGCGCGGGCCGGGGCCCGCATCGTCACTGTGCTGGACGACGCCTACCCGGAGAACCTGCGGCTGGTGCCCGACCGGCCCCCCTTCCTCTTCTACCTGGGCGACCTGTCGACGGCCGACCGCCGGTCCCTGGCCGTCGTCGGCACCCGCAGCGCGAGCGAGGTCGGTCTCGGCCGTGCGGCGCGGATGGCGAAGGGGCTGGTGACTGCGGACGTCGCTGTGTTCTCCGGCCTGGCGCTGGGGATCGACACCGCCGCGCACGTCGAGGCCCTGGATGCTGGGGGCAGGACGGTGGCGGTCCTGGGTCACGGCATCGCCGCGAAGGTCTACCCTGCGGCGAACAGCGTGCTGGCGAAGCGGATCGTCGACGAGGGCGGGGCTCTGTTCTCGCAATTCTGGCCGACCTCCGGTCCGGCGACGTGGACCTTCCCGCGGCGCAACGTGGTGACGTCTGGGAGCGCCCTGGGCAGCATCGTGATCGAGGCGTCGCGGACGTCCGGCGCGAAGATGCAGGCGCGGATCGCCTCCGAGCACGGCAAGCGGGTCTTCCTGCTGCGGTCGCTGGTCGCGCAGGAGGCATGGGCGGCCAAGATGGTCGCTGCGGGCCGCGCCGTCGAGGTGGCCACGCTCGACGACGTCCTCGGCCAGTTGGACTCGGCGCCCGTCGCACCGGTGCCGGTGGTGGCCGAGGAGCAGTTCGAGCAGCTCGCCTTCGGCGGCCTGTAGCCGACGGCCCGCGGTTGCTCCAGCGGGCCGACGAGGGCCGTACCGGCGGGCCAGGGTGCAGTCCGGCTTCGCGCAGC
>NZ_JBHTRF010000152.1:0-5351 GCF_042796115.1 Kitasatospora sp. NPDC056446
TCCGCGGAGACCACCACGGTGTGGGACACCCCGGGGGTGTTGTCCACGAAATTGGTGATCAGCCAGTTCAGGTTCTGTGCGGCCTGGCTCATCTGAGTCAACTCAACGCTCCTGGTGGTTCGAGCCGCCGAAGAGATCGGTGCTGCGGTTCTGTCCGTTGCCGGACTGGTCTGCCTGATCGGGGTCGATCCGGAAGCTTCCGGTGTTCCCGGCGCTGCGGCCCTGCTCCACGCCGCGTCGCAGGTTGGTGAGGCGGCCACGGACCTCCTCGGGGCTGCGGGAGACCTGCGGCCCGTCCTGCGGGGTGGGCTTGGCGTTGCCGGGCACCAGGTTCTGCTTGGGCACGCGCCGCGGCAGGCCGGCCTGGGTGGTCCCGGCGGAGGAGGGTTCGCGCAGCTGCTCGGCCCGCTGCCAGTCGCCGTCGTTGGGCGACTGCCAGGCGGTGCTGGCGGTCGGGCCGGTCGGGCCGTATCCGCCGAGGGAGGACACGTCGTGGCCGCGTGCCTCCAGGGGCGTCGAGGTGTCCTTGGCACCGGCGAACCAGTTCGGGGTGTCGCCGGAGCGGCCCGTGGAGGGCGGCGCGGTGCCGGGGCCGCCGCCGCTCGCCAGCTGCTCGCCGGGGCGGCGCTGCGGCAGCCCGGACGGCAGGGTGGCGGCGGGCTCGGCCGCGGGCAGCGCGGGCGGCTCCGGGGTGTACGGGTGGCCGGCCGGGGCGTCCTGGGCCTGGCGGCCGTACTGGTCGCCGTAGCCGTCCTGGGCGTACTGGTCCTGCTGGTAGCCCTGCTGGTCGTAGCCGTACTGCTCGTCGGCGTAGCCCTGCTGGTCGTAGCCCTGCTGGTCGTACCCCTGCTGGGGGGACTGCTGGTACCCGTCCTGGGCGTACTGGTCCTGCTGGTAGCCCTGCTGGTCGTAGCCGTACTGGTCGTCGGCGTAGCCCTGCTGGTCGTAGCCCTGCGGGGCGTACTGGTCGTAGCCCTGCTGGTACTCCTCCTCGACCTCGGCGTCCACGACCGGCGCGTGCGGGGCGCTCTCCAGGGCCGCGCGGCGGACCTGGTCGAGGCGCTGCGAGCGCTGGACGGACTCCAGGGCCGGGCTGAAGCCGGGGGCGCCGGCGCCGGCACCGGTCAGGTGGTCGTCGAAGCCGAGTTCGGCGGCGCTGCGGGCCCGGGCGTCGGCGCCCCACTCGGCGGTCGGCTCCTGGTCGGCGAAGATCCGGGAGACGGTGAACTGCTCCTCCGGCTCCGGCGCGGCCCCGCCCTGGGTGATGAACGGCGGGAGCATGACCAGCGAGGTGGTGCCGGCCGACTCGCCGGACGGGCGGAGCTGGACGCGGACGTCGTGCCGCTGGGAGAGCCGGCCGACCACGAAGAGGCCCATGCGGCGGGAGATGGTGGCGTCGACCGTGGGCGGCTCGGCCAGCTTCTCGTTGATCTCGGCGAAGTCCTCGGCGGTGAGGCCGATGCCCTTGTCGTGGATCTCGACCAGCACGCGGCCGTCCGGCAGGCGGGTCGCGTTGACCAGCACCCGGGTCTGCGGGCTGGAGAACGAGGTGGCGTTCTCCAGCAGCTCGGCGAGCAGGTGGACGAGGTCGGTCACGGCGGCGCCGACGACCTCGACCTCCGGGATGCCGGAGAGCTCGACGCGCTCGTACTGCTCCACCTCGGAGGCGGCGGCGCGGAGCACGTCGACCAGCGGGACCGGGGTGTTCCAGCGGCGGCCGGCCTCCTCGCCCGCGAGGACGAGCAGGTTCTCACCGTTGCGGCGCATACGGGTCGCGAGGTGGTCCAGCTTGAAGAGGTTCTCCAGCTGGTCCGGGTCGGCCTCGTTGTTCTCCAGGTCGGTGATCAGTGCCAGCTGGCGCTGGATCAGGCTCTGGCTGCGGCGCGACAGGTTGGTGAAGATCGCGTTGACGTTGCCCCGCAGCAGGGCCTGCTCGGCGGCGAGCGCCACGGCCTGCTGGTGGACCTGGTCGAACGCCCGGGCGACCTCGCCGATCTCGTCCTTGCCGTGCAGCGGGATCGGGGTCACCGAGGTGTCGACCCGGTCGGGGTCGGTCTTGGAGAGCTTCTCGACCAGGTCCGGCAGGCGGTGGTCGGCGATCTCCAGGGCGGCGCTGCGCAGGGTGCGCATGCCGAGGATCATCGAGCGGGCCACGTAACCGGTGAGCAGACCGGCCAGGATCAGCGAGGCGACGACGATGACCGTGTTGAGGATGGCGTCGTAGAGCGCGTTGTCCTTGAGGTCGCGGGAGTCGGTGAGGACGTCTTCCAGCAGCGCGATCTCGGTGTTCCGCAGGGCCTGGATGTGGGTGTTGGCGGCCTGGTTCCAGTTGTCCGGGGTCAGACCGGCGTTCTTCGCCTCGGCGTACGCGGCGTCGGCGGCGGCCTTGCCCTTCAGCTGCCCCTCGGCGGCGGCCTGGCTGTAGGAGGCGCCGAGCGCGAGCAGGCCCTGCATGCTGGGCGCCGTGCCGTTCGGCATCTTGTACGCGGAGCGCTCCTGCGCGGTGGCCAGGGCGACCTGCGCGTCCGAGTACTTCTTGGCGTCCTCGGGGGCGCTACCGGTGTTGAACTCGTTGAGGGAGACCTGCTCCAGCTTCCCGGCGACCAGGATCTGCTGGATGACGTCGGCGTTCTCGTACCGGGTGGTGGCGTTCTGCGAGATGCCGACCAGCAGGTTCAGCATCAGCGCGCGCTGGGTCGAGGCCGAGGCCTTGGCCAGCGACATCGCGTAGATCGCGCGGCCCTTGCTGGTCGCGTTGGAGGAGCCCAGGCCGACCGAGTTGTCGTAGGCCAGCAGCGGGGCGAACATCACCGAGTAGGCGTCCGCGGTCGCGCTGACGAACAGCTCGGGGCCGTACGCGTTGGCCCGCAGGTGCGGCAGGTCGGTGATCAGCGCCTGGAAGGCGTCGTGACGCCGGGGGAGCTCACCGGACTTGTCGGAGGCCTGGTAGGCGGTGTTGTAGGCCTTCAGCGCGGCATCGGTGTCGGCGCGGCGCTTGGTGACCTCGTTGTTCGGGTCCTGCTTGGTGACCAGGGGTATGAGCGTCTTGTCGCGCTCGTTCTCCAGCGCCTCGGCGAGCTCGGTCGCCGCCTTGGCCAGCTCGGCGGTCTTCTCGGCGCGGGAGGCCTTGATGAAGCCGTCGACCGAGGTGTTCACGCGCAGACCACCGAAGACGAGGCTGATGATCACGGGGATCAGCAGGATCGCGATCAGACGGGTCGGCACGCGCCAGTTGCGCGGGCGCAGGAAGTCGTACCGGCCGGAGCCGCCGTCGCCGTCCTGGGCGCCGCCGCTGCGGGGCGCGGCCGGGATGCTCGGCGGGTTCGGGCCCGGTGCGGCCTGGCTGCGTTCCTCGGTGGGAGTGAACGCGGAGAATCCGCCCGGGCCCCCGGGGGTGCCGTTCGGCTCGCTCTGGCGGGGCTCGGAGCGCCGCTGCGGGGCGGGTTGCTGCTTACGCCTCACTCGACAACTACCTCTCGGCCGACTGCCGGCCATGGATCAATCCAGCGCTACCCCCGGGCCCTGACCCGTCGCCGGACGGGCCGGCGCGGGAGAATCCAGGGGTAGCTGGAATTTCAGCACGTGCAGGGATGGGGGACAAACAGCCGCTGTCGGGCACCCGCGTCGGCACAATCCGGACAATCACCGACATGACGGAGCAAAACCGTGGTCATCTGGCGCTGAGTGGCGCTGATTCGCCACTCTGCGTCATTGTTGATCACAAAATGCCTACCGAACTGTTATCCGCTGCTTATACAAGGGTCTTGCGCGGGGCCCCCGGAGGACACCGGCCGGTAAGCATCGCGGCCCCGTCGGCCCGTAACTGTGACGGGCCGACGGGGCCGGATGGTTCCGGTTCTGCCGGAGTGTCCGCTTCCGCTGGTGTGGTGTTCAGCGGAGTCGGGCGAGGAGGGCGTGTTCGACGAGGGTGATGAGGGCGCTCTTGGCGCTGTCGCGTCGGCGGGCGTCGAGGGTGACGACGGGGGTGTCGGGGCCGAGTTGGAGGGCTTCGCGGACTTCGTCGGCGGTGTGGGGCTGGTGTCCGTCGAAGCCGTTGAGGGCGACGACGAAGGGGAGTCCGCTGTTCTCGAAGTAGTCGAGTGCGGGGAAGCAGTCGGCGAGGCGGCGGGTGTCGACGAGGACGACTGCTCCGATGGCGCCGCGGACGAGGTCGTCCCACATGAACCAGAAGCGGTCCTGTCCGGGGGTGCCGAAGAGGTAGAGGATGAGGTCTTCGTCGAGGGTGATGCGGCCGAAGTCCATGGCGACGGTGGTGGTCGTCTTGCCGGAGACGTGGCTGATGTCGTCGATGCCGGCGGAGGCCGAGGTCATGACGGCTTCGGTGCGCAGGGGGTTGATCTCGGAGACGGCGCCGACGAGCGTGGTCTTGCCGACACCGAAGCCGCCCGCGACGACGATCTTCGCGGAGGTGGTGGCGCGGGTGGGGGCGGCCGCGTTAGAGCTTGCGAAGTCCACTGAGGACCCTTTCGAGCAGCGTGACGTCGGGCTGGTTTCCGGATTCGCCGCCGGAAGCGGGCTGGTGGATGGCGACCAGGCCGGCCTCGGCCAGGTCGGCCACGAGGATGCGGGCCACTCCCAGGGGAAGCGAGAGCAGCGCCGACACCTCGGCGACGGATTTGACCTCCGTGCACAGCGTGCAGATCCGCTGGTGCTCGGGGAGCAGGGTGGCCAGGCGCTGCGGATCGACGTCCGCGGAGACCAGGGCCTCCAGCGCGAGTTCGTAGCGCGGCCTGGTGCGGCCGCCGGTCATCGCGAACGGGCGGATCAGCGGGCCCGAGTCGGGCTCGTCCTCGAACTCCTCGACGTACCCGGGCTCCTGGGCCGGCGCGGTGCCGGGCGCCGGTCCGGGCGCCGGGGCCGGGTAGCCGGGCGCGGGTGCGCCGTAGGAGGGCTGCTGGGCGTACTGGTCGTACTGGCCGTACTGCTCCTCGGGCCGGGGGTACGGGTGCTGGGGCTGCCCGTACTGGTGCCGACCGTACTGCTGACCGTGGCCGGCGCCGGGTGCTCCGAAGGCGTCATGGCCTGTGCCAGGGTACGGAAGACCGTATTGGCCGCTGCGGTCGTCGGGCGGTGTCACGGTTCCTCTCCTCACAAGGTGCGGCGGTGCGGTGCGAGCTTCGGCGCAGGTCCGGAGCCGGTGGTGCGAAGGCCGTACAACGTCCGAACCCGAGCCCGCCGAAGCGGGCCCGGGAAGGACGCGGAGGTGCTTCGAATACCTGGACGGTATCCGACGAACCGTCAGTGCAGGAGACTGCCCTGGAGTTCAGCGCGGAGTGCGGGGGTGAGGACGGCTCCGGCGCGGTCGACGAGCAGGGCCATCTCGTAGCCGA
>NZ_JBHTRF010000153.1:0-5287 GCF_042796115.1 Kitasatospora sp. NPDC056446
CGCCCCCCCATAACACCCCCCCCCCTTCCGCCGGCCGCGTCTGTTTTTTAAACGTCCCCGCGGCGTTTGGGCCGGCCCCCCCCCCCGCGCCGCGCCCCGGGCCCCGGCCCGCGCGGGGCCGCCCCCGCGCGGACCGGGCCTATCCTCGACCGGGTGCCCCTCATCAGCCTGCACGACCGCGCCGCGCTCGCCGACCGGTTCCGCGCCGATCCGGCACTGCACCTCTTCGAGCTCGGCGACCTGGACGACACCCTCTGGCCGAACACCGCCTGGTACACCGCCTCCGCCGACGGCGGCCCGGTCGCCCTGCTGTACAGCGGCGGTGACTCCCCCGTACTGCTCGCCTTCGCCCGGCCCCACGACGTCCCGCCGCTGGAGGCGCTGCTGCGGGACCTGCGGCCGTTCCTGCCGCGCCGGTTCACGGCCGGTCTGCCGGACGGCGCCGAGCGGGCCCTCGCGCCCGACTACGCGGTCGAGCGCCGGACGCCGCTGCTCCGAATACTCCTCACCGGGCGGCTTCCGGCCGGAGCCGGGGCCGGTGCCGGTACCGGGGCCGGTAGCGGCTCCGGCCCCGCGGCCCGGCCGCTGACCGCGGACGACCTCACCGACGTACGCGACCTGCTGGCCGAGGCCTACCCCGAGGCCTGGTTCGACCCGCGGCTGCTGGCCGGCGGCGGCTACACCGGGATCAGGGCGGACGGACGGCTGCTGGCCGTCGCCGGGGTGCACGTCCACTCCGCCGCCCAGCGGGTCGCCGTCCTCGGCAACGTCGCCACCCACCCGGACGCCCGCAGCCGCGGCCTCGCCCGGGCCTGCGTGACCGCCCTGTGCCGGCACCTGGCCCCGACCACCGACCACCTGGGGCTCAACGTCCGCACCGACAACGCTCCGGCGATCCGGCTCTACGAGCGGCTCGGCTTCACCACCGTCGCGACGTACAACGAGCTGGTGCTCGGCGCCGGCTGACTACCCGCTTCGGCTCCCCCCGCTTCACTCCCCCTTCCGAGTGCCCCGCACCGCCCCCGCCGATCACGACTCGGCATCCCTTGTCACGGACCCGCGAGGGAGTCGTCACGGAGCGGTCAAAACGGCGCCAAGACCATGGCGCGGCGTCTCCGCGCTGCGCTATGAAGATCCATCGGAGCGACCGCCGACCGGCGGTCCACGAAACGGGGGACGCCACATGAAGCCCATCCGCAGCAGTCGCCGCGCACTGACCCTGGCCGCGCTGGCCTCGGTCGGCGCACTCACCATGACCGCCTGCAACGACGACGCGGCGTCGTCGGACACCGCGACGACCGCGCCCGCCGCGCCGTCCGCGCCCGCGCCCGCCACGAGCGCCCCGTCGCCGGGCAACGGCGCCATCACCCCGGCCGCCCCGAGCAGCTCCGCCCCGGCGGGCGGCGCGGCGTCCGGCTCAGCCGCCGCTCCCGCGCCGGCCGGCGCCACCGCGGCCCCGGGCACCACGGTCAAGGTCGGCGACGCCGTCACGATCCCGTTCACCTCGGGCAGCACCAAGGGCACCATCGCGCTCGCGGTCACCTCGATCGAGAAGGGCGACCCGGCCGACCTCGCCTCGCTCAACCTGGGCGACAAGGCCAAGGGCCTGGTGCCGTACTACATCCACTACAGCGTCACCAACGCCGGCAGCACCGACCTGTCCTTCACCAGCGTCACCCACATGAAGGGCCTGCTGGCGGACGGCACCGAGGCGCAGGACCTGATGATCATCGGCGCCTTCCCCAAGTGCAAGGGCGAGTCCCTGCCCAAGGGCTTCACCAACGGCCAGTCCGCCACCTCCTGCGCGGTGGCGATGTCCCCGGAGGCCTCCAAGGTCGCCGGCGCCGAGTACTGGGGCGACCCGTACACCCTCGGCAAGGGCAAGGGCATCAACTGGAAGTGACCCGTGGGGACTTCGGGCGGGGGCGGCGCACTGCCGCCCCCGCCCGGGGTTCCGGAGCCGGCGCCGGGCCGGGCAGCAGGGGTCAGCTCCGCACGGCCGGGGCGCCGTGGATCCGCAGGAAGGCGTCGACGCCGGCCTCCGCGATCCGCCCGACCTCCTCGTCCGGCACCGGGACCGCGCCCCAGAAGGAGCGTTCGGCGATGCCGTGGAAGGTCAGCAGCGTGTACTGCTCGGCGGCCAGTCCGGCGTCCTCGACCACCAGCAGCCCCCGGGCCGCGAGCGCCTCGAAGTGCGCCGCGAGGTCGCGCAGCGTGGCGGTCGGCCCGGCCTCCACCCAGGCCTCCAGGACGTCCGCGGGGATGTTGGCCACCTCGGCCCGGATCGCCCGGCCGAGCGCCCCGTGCCCGCCGTGGGCGGCCAGGCCGCCCTGCCCTCCCGGCTCCCCGGGTGTTCCGGGCGTTCCGGGCTCCCCGGCCGACAGCACGGCGCGCGCCCGCTCGACCGCGAAGTCGACCAGGCCCTGGCGCAGGTCCACCGCCGGGTCGAGACAGGCCGCCATCAAGTCCCGTGTCCGCTCCCTCAGTTCGGCCGAACTCTGCAGCGCCACCGACAGGAAGAGGGTCTCCTTGTCGGCGAAGTGGTTGTAGACCGTGCGCTTGGACACCCCGGCCTCCGCCGCGATCGCGTCCATGCCGGCGCGGAGGTACCCCTCGCGCCCGAACACCACCGCCGCGGCCCGCGTGATCGCCCTGCGCTTCTCCGGCCGCCCCGCTCCGCCCGTCGCCGCCACGGCCCACTCCTCGTCTGCCGGCCCCTCGGCCGACCCTCCTGGAAACTGCCCGGTGTAGTTTGTGCGGGCCGGTCGCCCCGCCCGGGCCCTGGCGCCCCGGGCCACAGCGAACCCGGTCGCGGCGGACCCGGGCTTGCCACCGGACGCACGTGATCTATGCTGCCTACGATCTCTACACCCGTGTAGAGGCAATGCGGAAGCGCGGCCCCCGATCACGGACGGCCCGGCCGCGCACGGGAACCGGGCAGCCGCCCGAGACGTCCAGAACTGGCAGCGCCACGTACGGACTTACGGACGGGCACCGGCGCGGGCGCCGCCGTGGCGCCCGGAACACGGGAACACCGGGGGTGAGTGCATGGCAGGGCAGCGAGGACGGTCGTCCGACCAGGGGTCACGGCGTCGGGCCGCGACCGGGCCGGCCCCGGCCGCCCGACCCCTGCCCGGCGGGGCCGCACTGCCCGCCGCACTGGCCGTCGCACTGCCTGTCCTGGGCGCGGTCGTCGACGAGCTCTCCGGCCCCGGCATGGGCGTGGCCTTCGCCCTGGGCGCGGTGCTCGGCGCGATCGCGGCAACCGCCCTGAGCAGCCGGAACGGCTGGTGGTGGGTGCTCGCCGCCACGCCGCTGATCGTCCTCGGGGTGACGGCCGGCGCCGAACTGCTCGCGAACAGCGCGGCCTACCACGGCAGCGCCCTGGCCACCGGCTCGGCGAAGTGGGTGGTGCACGGGTTCCCCGTGATGGCACAGGCCGCGGCCGCGGCCGTACTGGTGATCGCGGTCCGGCTGGTCCGGGGGCGGAGGAGGCAGCATGGCTGAGAACCGGACCGGCGAGCGGGCCGGCGAACAGCCCGGCGACCGGACCGGGGGCGCGTCGAGGAGGACTCCGCGCCCGCGCACCTCCCCGCTGCTGGTCGCGGGCCGGGTGGTGGCCTGCACCGTCGGACTGGCGGTGTTCGCCGCCAGCGGGGTGGTCTGGTACGAGTACAAGCAGCTCACCGACGGGATGACCACGTCCAACGTCATCTCCCAGACGAAGAAGGACGCCCCCAAGCACCTCGACAACTCCGTCAACCTGCTGCTGATCGGCCTGGACAGCCGCAAGAACATGGACGGCTCGGACCTGCCCCCGCAGTTCGTCCAGGACGAGCTGCACGCCGGCCACAGCTCCGACATCGGCGGCTACAACACCAACTCGCTGATCCTGCTGCACATCCCCGCGAACGGCGGCAAGGTGCAGGCGGTCTCCATACCGCGCGACGACTACGTCATGACCTACAACGCCGACGGCTCCCAGCTCGGCATGGCCAAGATCAAGGAGGCCTACGGGGCGGCCAAGGACAAGGCCGACCCGGGCCTGCGGGCCAAGGGCCTCAAGGGCGCCGACCTGGAGAAGGCCGGCCGCGACCTCGGTCGCGCGGCCACCATCCGCACCGTGCAGAAGTTCCTCGACCAGCCCATCGACCACATCGCCGAGGTCAACCTGATGGGCTTCTACGACATCGCCAAGGCCGTCGAGCCGATCCAGGTCTGCCTCACCCACGACACCAAGGACCCGGCCATGGAGGGCCAGGGCTCCGGCGCCGACTTCAAGAAGGGCATCAACACCCTCAACGCCGCCCAGGCGCTCTCCTTCGTCCGCCAGCGCCACAACCTCGACGGCCCCGACGGGAACTCGGGCGACTTCGCCCGCACCCACCGCCAGCAGGCCTTCATCTCCGCGGTCGTGCACAACCTGAAGCAGAAGGGCATCGTCGGCGACCTCGGCAAGATGCAGGAGCTGATGGGCGTCATACAGAAGGACCTCGTCATCGACAACGAGTGGAACATCCTCGACTTCGCCCAGCAGGCGCCCGCGCTGACCGGCGGGAACGTCGAGTTCAACACCCTCACCTTCGACGGCTTCGGCACCCGCAACGGCCAGGACGTGAACCTGGTGACCCCGGCGAAGGTCCAGAAGGTGGTCAAGCAGCTGTTCGGCTACGCCGACGCCGCCGCCCCCGCCGCGGCGGGCGGTACGGCCGACCCGGCCGCCACCCAGCCGCCCGCGAGCCCGACGACCGCGCCCACGCCGGCGCAGACCGCCGCCAAGGCCGTCACCGTGGACGTCCTCAACGCCTCCACGGCCGCCGGGGTCTCCTCCACCGCCGAGGCCAAGGCCCTGGTCGCGATGGGGTTCAAGGAGGGCCGGACCGGCTCGGCGGCCACCAAGCCCAAGACCACCACCGTGACCTACGGCAAGGGCGCCAAGGAGGCCGCGGACCAGATCGCCGCCCGCTACGGCGTGACCGCCACCGAGTCCGCCACCGCCGGCGCCGACCGCGTCGTCGTCACCCTCGGCACCACCTTCACCGGCGTCGCCGCCGACAAGCCCGCCCCGGCCGGCGGATCGGACCCGGCCGCCAACCTGCCCATGCAGGGCCCCGGCGTCGACGCCCAGTCCGACGGCGGCATCCCCTGCGTCTACTGACCCGCCCCGCACCCCCGGTGCCCCCCCCCCCCCCGCGGGGCCCCCCGCAGGGCCCCACGAAGTAGTACCCCCGCCCCCCCCACCCCCCCCCACCCCCCACCGACCACCGAACCCCGACCCCCGACCCCC
>NZ_JBHTRF010000154.1:0-4960 GCF_042796115.1 Kitasatospora sp. NPDC056446
TCCGCGGAGACCACCACGGTGTGGGACACCCCGGGGGTGTTGTCCACGAAATTGGTGATCAGCCAGTTCAGGTTCTGTGCGGCCTGGCTCATCTGGTTCAACTCAACGCTCCTGGTGATCTGCGCCGTTGCCGTCGCTCCGGCCACCGAAACTATCGAATCCGGGCTGCTGGGCACCATGCTGGGCGCCCCCCGGATTCGCGGCCTGCTCGGCCCCGGCCCGCCGGCCCTGCTGGATGCCGCGGCGCAGGTTGGTGAGGCGGCCGCGGACCTCCTCGGGGGCCCGGGAGACCTGGGGGCCGGTCAGCGGCGAGGCCTCGGCGGTGCCGGAGACCAGGTTGGCCTGCGGGGTCCGCCGGGGGAGGCCCGACATGGTGACGCCGCTGGTCGACGGCTCGCGGACCTGCTCGGCGCGGCGCCAGCGCTCGTCGTTCGCGGACGGGCGCCAGGGCGCGTCGTCGCCGCCCGGCTCGGGCTGGCCCGGCTGCGGCTGCGGCTGCTGCTGGCCCGGCTGGCCCTGCTGGGGCTGCGGTGCCTGCTGCGGTGCCTGCCGGTGCGGAGCCTGCGGGGCCTGGCCCTGCTGGAACTCCGGCGCGGAGGTGCCGGGTCGGCGCGGCTGGTACGACGGCTGCTGGGCCTGCTGCTGGGTGTCGGCCTGCGGGTACCAGGGCTGCTGGTCGGTGGCCGCGGACGGACCGGGCAGCGCCATCGGCTCCTGGTGCGGCAGCGGCTGCGGCTGCTGCGGGGCCTGCTCCTGACGCACCGGCGCCGGACGCGGCGGGTTCGGCACGTTCGGCAGCACCGGCTCGACCAGGCCGAGGCCCAGCGGGTCGCGCGGGTCGATCTGGCTGGCCTCGAAGCGCGGGCGGGCGAACTGCTGGGTGCTCTCCACCGGTGCCGGCTCGGCCGACGGCAGCGGCTGGGGCTGCTGCGGGGCCTGCTGCTGCGGCGGCTGCGGCCGGCGGTCGCGCTGCGGCGCATCCGGGCCGGGGCGCTGCGGACGGCGCGGACCCTGCGGAGCGGGCCGTCCGGCCTGCGGCGGGCCCTGGCGGCCGGGGGCGCGCTGCGGCAGGCCCTCCTGCGGACGGCTGCCCGGGCGGGCACCCTGCTGCGGCGCACCGGGGCCACCGGGGCCACCGGGGCCACCGGGACCGCCGGGGCGGCCGTGCTGGGGCTGCTCGCCGGTCCGGGGAGCCGGACCGCCGTCGAAGCCGCCGCCGGGGCGCGGCCGTTCCTGGCCTGCCTGCGGCTGACCGGGCTGCTGTCCCGGCTGCTGCTGGCGGTTGCGGCGGGGCAGGCCGTTCTGGCCGGCCTCGGGCGGGCCCTGGCGGCCGGGGGTGCGCTGCGGCAGACCGCCCTGCGGCGACTGCGACTGCGACTGCTGCTGCTGCGACGGCTGCGGCCGGCCCTGCTGCGGGCCCTGCTGCTGGGGCTGCGCGGGCTGCTTGGCCTGGCCCTGGCCCTGACGGCCCTGGCCCGGCTGACCCTGGCCCGGGCCCTGAGGCTGGCCCTGGCCCGGCTGAGCCGGGTTCTCCCGCAGCGACTTGCCGACCTGGCGGGTCGGCAGACCGGCGGGGCGGCCACCGGGCGCACCCGGTCCGGCCTGAGCGCCCGGACCGCCGGGCGCACCGGGACCGGCCTGCGGACCCTGACCGTTCTGCGGGCCCTGACCGGCCTGCGGACCGGGGCCCGCCGGAGCGGCCGGGCCGCCCTGGCCGAGCTGCGGTCGGCCGCCCTGCGGGGCGCCGCCCGCCGGGCCCTGGCCGAGCGCGGCCGGGCCGTTCGGCCGGCCGGCCGGCATCTGGCGCTGCTGACGCGGTGTCGGGGCGACCCCGCGCTGCTGCTTGCCCTGGGCGGCGCCGGGGCGGCCGGCGCCGCGGCGGTCGCCGGAGTTGGTGACGTCGACCGGGAGCATGACCAGCGCGGTGGTGCCGCCGGAGTCGCTGGGGCGCAGCTGGATGCGGATGCCGTGGCGCAGCGACAGGCGGCCGACCACGAAGAGGCCCATGCGGCGGGAGACGGAGACGTCCACCGTCGGCGGGTTGGCGAGGCGCTCGTTGATCTCGGAGAGGTCGTCGGGGCTCAGGCCGATGCCGGTGTCGTGGATCTCGACCAGCACGCGGCCGTCCGGCAGCGCGTGGCCGGTGACCCGGACGCGGGTCTGCGGGCTGGAGAACGAGGTGGCGTTCTCCAGCAGCTCGGCGAGCAGGTGGACGAGGTCGTTGACGACGCGGCCGGCGACCTCGGCCGACGGCACGGCGGCGAGTTCGATGCGCTCGTACTGCTCCACCTCGGAGGCGGCGGCGCGGAGCACGTCGACCAGCGGGACGGGGCGGGTCCAGCGGCGGCCCGGGTCCTCACCGGCGAGGACGAGGAGGTTCTCGCCGTTGCGGCGCATGCGGGTCGCGAGGTGGTCCAGCTTGAAGAGGTTGGCCAGCTGGTCCGGGTCCGCCTCGCGGCTCTCCAGTTCGGAGATGAGCGACAGCTGGCGCTGGATGAGGCCCTGGCTGCGGCGCGAGAGGTTGGTGAACATCGCGTTGATGTTGCCGCGCAGGAGGGCCTGCTCGGCGGCGAGGCGGACGGCCTCGCTGTGCACCATGTCGAAGGCGTGCGCCACGTGGCCGATCTCGTCGGCGGAGTCGACGGCGACCGGTTCGACCGTGGTGTCGACGTCGTGCGGGTCGCTCTCGGAGAGGGTCTTGACCAGTTCGGGCAGGCGGCGCTCGGCGACGTCCTCGGCCGCGGCCTGGAGGCGGGTCAGCGAGCGCACCATCGAGCGGGCGATCAGACCGGCGCCACCGAGGGCGACGAGCAGCACCAGGGCGACCGCTACACCGATGATCAGGGCGTCCGTGTCGGCCTGGGACTGGAGGTCCTGGGCCTTGCCGTCGAGGTTCTCGATGAGCTTGGACTCGATCCGGCGCTCGGCCGTGATCTTGGCGCTGGCCTTCTCGTACCAGTCCTTGTAGGTGACCGGCTCGGTCTGGTGGATGCCGCCCTGGGTGAGGATCGTCTGGGCGTAGCGGTCGGCGTCGGCGACCACCGAGTTGTAGCTCAGCTGGCTGCGCAGGTTGTCCAGGTCGTGCGCGGTGTAGATGTTGTTGAAGCTGGCGACCGCGTTGTCGTAGGACAGGCGCAGGCGGATACCGAAGGACTCGTCGCTCGGGCTGAGGTCGGGGGCCTTGGGGTTGGCGAGCGCGGCGCTGATCAGGGCCCGCTGCTGCGAGGTCGCGTTCTTGGCGAGCGAGAACTGCTGCAGCGCGCGGGTGGAGACGACCAGGTCCTTGTTGTTCGAGGCGAGCGCGATGTCCTGGGTGATGGACAGCAGGTCTCGGATGATCACGTCGTAGGCGGTGATCGTCGACTGGATGTTCTGGTTGTTCTGGTACGGCAGGCTGCGGGTGTCCGCGATCGAGTTCAGGTCCTTGCGGATCTGGAGCAGCAGCGCCTTTCCGCCGGACAGTTCGAGGTTCTCGAACTTGTCGGAGGACGCGGTGAAGGTGCGGCTGAGGTCGTCGGTGGCCTTGCGCGCGGCGACGATGTCGTCGTCCAGCTGGGCGCTGGGCTCGTGGGTGATCGGGCCGGCGCTGATGTCGCGCTCGGTCTGCAGCGCGTCGGCGAGGTTGGTCGCCTTCTTCGCCAGGTCGGACAGGTTGGCCATCTGGGCGAGTTGCTGCGAGTTCTCCAGCGAGGTCTGGATGCGCAGGCCACCGAGGACCAGCGAGACCAGGACGGGGAGGGCGAGCAGGGCGATCAGACGGGTGCGGATGCGCCAGTTGCGCATCGCGAGCCGGTTCAGACCGGTGGCCCGGCGCCGGGTCAGGGAGGTCCGGAGCTTGTCCCGGGTGGACTTCCGGTCCTGGCCGTCCTCCTCGGGGCGGCCGACGGCCTCGGGCGTCAGCGGCTCGGTCGGGCCGCCGGGCGGCGCCGCCGGTTGGGGGGCTGCCACGGGTTCGTGCGACTCCGGGTTACCCGCGGCGCCGCTACCCCTTTTGAAACGTCCCTGCACTGGCGTCGCAACCTCTGGACCGGGCGTCCCGCCGCGTCGCCACGGCCTGGACGGTGTCGAGTTTCCATCCGCCTCCCGGCCGGTCCGGGAGAGCGGGTCACCGGGGTGGACCACTCCCTACCCACGGTCCGTCGCATTCCAGCACAGCCGGGGAATCCCAACAAGGGCCGCAGGAACCTGGCGCCCGGCGCTACCGACCGCTTGTGCGATCTCACTGACTGTGCGGTAACCGGACCGGAATACCGCCTTTTTCGGACACTCGCCGGATACATGCCAACCCGACCGGAGATCGAAAAGAGTCACAGACCTTCCCGAATGCCCGATAACGGAAGATTGTCGGGAAATCCCGGTACGACGATATGTCGGATATCTGCGTTTTGCTCGACATATTGTGAGCAAAATCACAGCCTAATGTGTAGCTTTGGTCACGGTCTCTATGGAAAGAGATCTCGTAACCTGGCTGTTTCCGGCGCACGGCCCAGATCAGCCTGCCCAGAACCCCTCCGAATCAATCGGAACAACTCAGGCCGACGCCGATCCGCCGCGGATCCGCCCGGCCGCGACCACCGAGGTGCTCTCGATGTCCCAGGCGAAGAACGCCACCAAGTCCACGCTGTCCTGCCGCCCCACGGCGAACCCGCGCCGGACGACGCTGGCCTCGGTCGAGGACTTCAGCAAGATCCCGGGTGCCCGCAAGCCCGAGGACGTCGTGACCTACGGCACCGAGCTGCCGGCCAGCACCGCCAACCCGCGCCGGACCAAGCTGATGGTGGCGCCGGTCGTCGTCGTGCAGGACTGACCGGGCACGTCCCGGCCGGGGCGCCGTCGCCACACCCGTGGCGGCGGCGCCCCCCCCCGGGGCGCCGCCCGGGCCCCGGGCGCCGCCGCCCGGGCGGGGGGGGGGGCGGGGTCGGGGCGGCGGACGTGGGGGCGGGCGCCGCACCGGCCGGGG
>NZ_JBHTRF010000155.1:0-4946 GCF_042796115.1 Kitasatospora sp. NPDC056446
TTCCGGCTGTCTGTGCGCCGCCAGGGACTCGAACCCCGGACCCGCTGATTAAGAGTCAGCTGCTCTAACCAACTGAGCTAGCGGCGCCTGCTGACGTGGAGAACATTACCTGGTCAGCGGCCGAAACACACAATCGGCCAGGAAGGCGCCGGCGAGGGGCCGGGAGAGCCCGGGGGAGCCCGGAGCGGGCTCCCCCGGGGCTCACATGACCAGCACCACCTTGCCCCGGACGTGCCCGGTGCCGACCAGCCGGTGGGCTTCGGCGGCCTTCTCCACGGGCAGCACCTCGGCGATCTCCAGCCGCAGCGCGCCCGTCTCCCACAGCCGGACCAGCTCGGCCAGCCGTTCGGCCGTGCGCGGCGCCCGCAGCCCCCGGACGCCCAGGCGCTCGGCGCCCGGGTAGTCGACCACGGTGCCGATCCGGTCCCGGTCGGCGACCAGCTCGACCGAGGCCTCCAGCGCGCCCCGCCCGGCGGCGTCGAACGCGACGGTCACCCCCTGCGGCGCCACCGCCCGGACCCGTTCGACCAGGCCGTCCCCGTACGCCACCGGGATCACGCCGAGTTCGCGCAGGTAGTCGTGGTTGCGCTCGCTCGCCGTGCCGATGACGGTGGCGCCCCAGGCCCGGGCCAGCTGGACGGCGACCGTGCCGACCCCGCCGGAGGCGCCGTGCACCAGGACGGTGTCGCCGGGGCCGACCCCGAGCAGGGTGAGCGCCGAGTGCGCGGTCTGGCCGGAGGCGGAGAGCGCGCCGGCGTGCTCCCAGGGCATTCCGGCGGGCTTGGCCACCAGCTGGGCGGTGTCCACGGTGACCAGCTCGGCCTGGCTGTTCAGTGCCCGGAAGCCCAGTACCTCGTCGCCGACCGCCCGGTCCCCGCTGTCCGGTCCGAGCCGGTCGACCACCCCGGCGAACTCGTTGCCGAGGACGAACGGCGGCTCGACCGTCAGCCCCGGCGGCCGGAACCCCTCCCGGATCGCGAGGTCCACCGGCTGCACCCCGGCCGCGTACACCCGCACCCGCACCTCGCCCGGGCCGGGCTCCGGGTCGGGCACCTCGGTGACCCGCAGGACCTCGGGACCGCCGGACCCCGTCACGGTGACCGCCTTCATGTCTGCTCCCGCCCTCTCGACCGCTCGACTGCTCGAATGTTCGACTGCCCCGATCCTCCGGCCTGAAGTGCGCTTGAGGTCAACCCCTTGTTCGGCGTGTCTTCACTGATGGGCGCATTGTCAGATTTATCCTGGGCGGCGCTCAGCCGTCCGTCGTCGAGAGGAACCCCCCGTGGGCCAGCTGCCCCTGTTCTTCCTGGTGCTGCTCGCCTCCGTGGTCACCATGCCGCTAGGGCGCAAGACCGGCGTGCCGCAACCGGTCCTGATGACCCTGCTCGGCATCGTCATGGCACTCGTCCCGCAGATCCCGGACGTCAGCATCGAACCCGAGCTGATCCTCCCGCTGGTCCTGCCACCGCTGATCTTCGCGGTCGCCCGGCGCTCCTCGGTGCGCTACTTCAAGGCCAACGTCCGCTCGATCCTGCTGCTGGCCGTCGCCCTGGTGGTGGTCACCACCGTCGCGGTGGCCAGCACGGTGCACTGGCTGCTGCCCGCCCTGCCGCTCGCCGCCGCGATCGCGGTCGGCGCGCTGGTCTCCCCGCCCGACCCGGTCGCCGCCGTAGCGGTGGCCGGCAGCGTCGGCCTGCCCCGCCGCCTGGTGGCGATCCTGGAGAGCGAGGGGCTGTTCAACGACGTCACCGCGATCGTCATCTACTCGCTGGCCATCGACGCCGTGGTCAGCGGCGACTTCTCGATCGGCCACGCGGTGCTGCGCTTCGTCCTGTCCGCCGTACTGGCCGTGGTCGTCGGCGTCGTGCTCGGCTGGGTCAACACCAAGCTCGCCGAGCGCCTGGACGACCCGACCCAGCAGGTCGCGCTCAACCTGCTGGTGCCCTTCGCCGCCTACACCATCGCCGAGGAGATCCACGGCTCCGGCGTGCTCGCCGTCGTGGTCTGCGCGCTCTACCTCGCCGAGCGGGCCTCCGACGCCGACGCCGTCTCCTACCGGCTGGTCGGCAACGCCTTCTGGGAGGTGGTCGAGATCCTGATCACCGGCGTCGCCTTCGGCCTGATCGGCCTGGAGCTGGCCACTGTGCTCAAGGAGGCCGGGAGCGGCTGGACCGGCTTCATCGGCGACGCCGCCGTGGTCATCGCCGTCGTCGTGGTGGTCCGGCTGCTCTGGCTGCTGCCGGCCGGCTGGCTGTCGAAGAAGCTGCGGGCCGGCGACGACGAGGACACGCCCTTCAGCTGGAAGGAGAGCGTGATCCTCTGGTGGTCCGGCATGCGCGGCGTGGCCACCGTCGCGCTGGCGCTCGCCATCCCGCTCACCCTGCACTCCGGCGAGGACTTCCCCGAACGCGGCCGACTCGTCTTCATCGCCTTCAGCGTGGTGCTCTTCACCCTGCTGGTGCAGGGCCTGACCCTGCCCTGGCTGGCCAAGCGGTTCGAGCTGGACATCGACCAGGACAAGCACGAGCAGGCCGTCCGGCGGCTCTGGTGGCGGGCCGCCAAGGCCGGGCTCAAACGGCTCGGCGAACTGGAGGAGCAGGACCGGCTGCCCGCCGAGGTCGCCGACCGCCTGCGGGACCGTCAGCACGACCGGCTGGCCCGGCTCTGCCCGGAGAACTACGCCGAGGAGGAGGCCGCCGAGGCCAAGCTGCGGCTGTCCCAGTGGCGGGCCGCCCGGGAGGTCGAGCAGGAGATGATCGCCGCCTCCCGCCGCGAGATGCTCGCCGCCCGCAGTGAGCTCGGCGCCGATCCGGAGCTGGTCGACGAGGTGCTGCGGGGGCTCGACCTGCGCTCGGAACGGAAGTGACGGGCCGTCCCGGACACGGGTGACGGGACGGCGGCACCCGCCGGGCGGAATGTGCGCGACCGCCCCCGCGGTTGCATAGGCTGAACCCGGACAGGCCGTCAACGGAGTCGGCGCACCACCCGTACCCGCACGACCTCGCACAGACCCTCGCCGCCCGGCCCACCGCCGGGCCCCTGCCTGGCCCTGCCGGTTTCTGCACCCAGATGAATCGAGGAACCACCGATGTCGGAGACCCGCGCCGACGCCCGCACCCCGCTGGACCGCACCCCGCAGTGGGCCGCCCTGGCCAAGCACCGCGCCGAGCTGGGCGACACCCACCTGCGCGAGCTGTTCGCCGCCGACCCGGAGCGCGGCCGCCGCCTCACCCTGGGGGTCGGCGACCTGCACGTGGACTACGCCAAGCACCTGGTCACCGACGAGACGCTGGAACTGCTGCGCGAACTCGCCGCCGCCACCGGTGTCGCCGAGCTGCGGGACGCGATGTTCCGCGGCGAGAAGATCAACAACACCGAGCACCGCGCCGTCCTGCACACCGCGCTGCGCGCCCCGCGCGACGCCGTGATCGAGGTCGACGGCGAGAACGTGGTGCCGGCCGTGCACGCCGTCCTCGACCGGATGGCCGCCTTCGCCGACCGGGTCCGCAGCGGCGAGTGGAAGGGCCACACCGGCAAGTCGATCCGCGCCGTCGTCAACATCGGCATCGGCGGCTCCGACCTCGGCCCCGCGATGGCCTACGAGGTGCTCCGCTCCTTCACCGAGCGCGACCTCGACGTCCGCTTCGTCTCCAACGTGGACGGCGCCGACCTGCACGAGGCGGTCCGCGACCTCGACCCGGCCGAGACGCTGTTCATCGTCGCCTCGAAGACCTTCACCACCATCGAGACCATCACCAACGCGGTCTCCGCCCGCGACTGGCTGCTCGGCGGCCTGGGCGCCAGCACCGAGGCGGTGGCCAAGCACTTCGTCGCCCTGTCCACCAACGCCCAGGGCGTGCGGGACTTCGGCATCGACACCGCCAACATGTTCGAGTTCTGGGACTGGGTCGGCGGCCGCTACTCCTACGACTCGGCGATCGGCCTCTCGCTGATGATCGCCATCGGCCCGGACGCCTTCCGCGAGATGTTGGACGGCTTCCACCTGGTCGACGAGCACTTCCGCACCGCCCCGCCGGAGCGGAACGTCCCGCTGCTGCTCGGCCTGCTCGGGGTCTGGTACGGCGCGTTCTTCGACGCCCAGGCGCACGCCGTGCTGCCGTACTCGCACTACCTGTCCAAGTTCACCGCCTACCTGCAGCAGCTGGACATGGAGTCCAACGGCAAGTCGGTCACCCGCGACGGCACCCCGGTGGACTGGCAGACCGGCCCGGTGGTCTGGGGCACCCCCGGCACCAACGGCCAGCACGCCTACTACCAGCTGCTGCACCAGGGCACCAAGGTGATCCCGGCCGACTTCATCGGCTTCGCCGAGCCCGTCGCCGACCTGCTCCCGGGCCTGGTCGCCCAGCACGACCTGCTGCTGGCCAACTTCTTCGCCCAGACCCAGGCGCTGGCCTTCGGCAAGACCCCGGAGGAGGTCGCGGCCGAGGGCGTGCCGGCCGAACTCGTCCCGCACAAGACCTTCCGGGGCAACCACCCGACCACCACCATCCTGGCCGGTGCGCTGACCCCGTCGGTGCTCGGGCAGCTGGTCGCGCTCTACGAGCACAAGGTGTTCGTCCAGGGCGCGATCTGGAACATCGACTCCTTCGACCAGTGGGGCGTCGAACTGGGCAAGGTGCTCGCCAAGCGGATCGAGCCGGTGCTGCTCACCGGTGAGGGCGCCGAGCAGCTGGACAGCTCCACCGCCGAGCTGGTCGCCCGCTACCGGGCGCTGCGCGGCCGCTGAGGCGCGCTACCGGGTCGTCCGCAGCGGCGGACGGCCCGGTCCGCCTCCTGGGCCGCCTCCTGGGCCGCCTCCTCGTCCGCCTCCCAAGCGGACGGACCGCGGCCGGAAACGCCGGAAGGCCCCTCGCTTTCGCAAGGGGCCTTCCGGCTGTCTGTGCGCCGCCAGGGACTCGAACCCCGGACCCGCTGATTAAGAG
>NZ_JBHTRF010000156.1:0-4869 GCF_042796115.1 Kitasatospora sp. NPDC056446
GGGGTACGTACGGGGGGGGTACGGGGGGCGGACGGGGGGTGGGCCGGGGCGCCCGCGGCCGCCCGGGACCTCCGTGTACGTACTCCCGGCCCCCGCCTCGGCCGGGTCACCCGCACGCCCGGGTCACATGCGCATCCGCAGCCGGCAGACCACCGCGTCGGTGTGCCGGCGCAGGGCGCGGTCGATCACCGCGCCGCGCCGGTTCTGGAGCGCCCGCTGCCACCAGCGGGCCGGCTCGACCTCCGGGATCAGGACGGTCAACCGGTCGTAGGCGTGCTCCGCGCCGAGCTCGTTGACGAAGTCGGCGATCGGCCGGCCCAGCCGGCGGTGGTCGTCCGGGATCTCCACCAGCGGCACCCCCGGCTGCCACAGCTCCCAGTCCCGGCGCAGCGCCTCGGCCGCGGTCGGTTCGAGCACCACCGTCACCGCCATGACCTCGTCGCCGAGCGAGAGCGCCGCCGACAGGCCGTCCCGGGTGAGCCGGGTGATCGCCGTCACCGGGACGACGACCAGGCTGCGCTGACGGGTCACCGGGCCGGGCACCCGGCCCAGCTCCAGCCGTTCGCCGATCCGCTCGTAGCTGCGGTGGATCGCCTCGAACAGCACCACCAGCAGGGGCAGGGCCACCACGATGCCCCACGCGCCCTCGGTGAACTTGGTGCCGGTCACGACCAGTGCGGCGACGCCGGTCAGCAGCGCGCCGAAGCCGTTCAGCGCGGCCTTCCACCGCCAGCCGGCCGGGCGGCCCAGCAGCCAGTGCCGGACCATGCCGACCTGGCAGATCGTGAAGCCGACGAACACGCCGATCGAGAACAGCGGCACCAGGCTGTTGACGTCCCCGCCGGAGCCGACCAGCAGCGCCGCCGAGACCGCGGCCAGGAACAGCACGCCGTACCGGTACACCTGCCGGTCGGCGCGCAGCGCGAACACGTGCGGGAGGTGGTTGTCCCGGGCGAGCAGGTCCAGCAGCACCGGCAGGCCGCCGAAGGAGGTGTTGGCGGCCAGCCCGAGCAGGACCACGGTGGCGAACTGGACGACGTAGAAGGCGGCGCCGTGGCCGAGCGAGGCGTCGGCGAGCTGGGCGAGCACCGTGACGCCCTCGACCGGCTGGAGGTGGAAGCGGCCGATCAGCACCGCCAGTCCGATCAGCATCACGCCGAGCAGGGCGCCGAGCGCGACCTCGGTGTGCTGCGCGCGCCTGACCCGCGGGGTGCGGAAGGAGGGGACGGCGTTGGCCACCGCCTCCACGCCGGTCAGCGCGGAACAACCCGCCGCGAAGGCCTTGAGCAGCAGCAGCGCGCCGACGGCGGTGGCGTTCTCGGCGAGCACCGAGGCGTGGCCGGTGGCGGCCGCGGTGCTCGCCGGGCCGTCCCGGAACAGGCCGACCACGATGATCGCCATGATGGAGAGGACGAAGACGGCCGTCGGCACCATGAACCAGCGCGCCGACTCGGCGATCCCGCGCAGGTTCACCGCGGTGACCAGGGCGAGCACGCCCAGGCAGAGCCAGACCCGCTGGTCGTACAGGCCGGGGACGGCGGAGGTCAGCGCGGCCACGCCGGCGGTGACCGAGACCGCGACGTTCAGGATGTAGTCGATCACCAGTGAGGCGGCCGCGGTCAGCGCCGTCCGGCGGCCCAGGTGCGCCTTGGCGACCGCGTAGGAGCCGCCGCCGTCCGGGAACGCCGCGATCACCTGCCGGTAGGAGGCGACCAGCACCGCGAGCAGGACGGCGATCGCCGCAGTGACCGGCAGCGTGAAGCCCAGCCCGTACGCGCCGGCGGCGGCCAGCACCAGCACGATCGACTCCGGCCCGTACGCGACCGAGGCCATGGCGTCCAGGGAGAGCGCCGCCAGTCCGCCGAGCGCGCTGAGCCGGTGCCGCTCGTCGCCCGCGCCGGTATCCGGCGGCTCGGGTTCGGCCGTGACGGCCGGGGTGGTGATGGCGCTGGACATCGGACGGGACCTCCGCAGTCGGTAGTTGCTCCGATCCTGCGGTCCCCGGGCCCGGGCCTCCCCCGGCCCCTACGCGTTCCTGACGCGGCCACGAGCGGCTTTGACGGGCTCTTGACGCACCCGTCCGGCCGCTCCGGCGGCGGTCCGTGGCTGTTGGCGGGGGTGGGGTGAGCCGGTTGTCCCGGCGGGCGCCGGTTGGGAAGACGATCAGCTCGGTCGAAGGACTCCCACCCCCGGCTCCCCACTCTGCTGCCTGACCCCAGCAATTGCAAGTAATACGCAATAACCCCGCCCACGGGCGCGCCGCCCCCCGCGCCCCACCGAGACCCCTCGCACGACTCCCGGAGGACAAAGCGAGGCAGCCCCCAATCCGCGTCTCCGCAGATTGGGGGCTGCCTCTCCATCCTGCAACTGGTGCAGGGTTCGAACCTGCGTAGCCGGCTGACACGACAGACCTACAACCCGCCAACCAGGCACGCTCGGACCTGCGGACTCCTGCCCCCGTCCCGGATCTGGTCCACCGCTGGTCCGGATCATGGTTTCGACGACCTCTCCCAGCCGCACTCCCCCAAGCACCCGAAGGTCCGGTCCGGACAGCAATCTCCGCTGCCCGGACCGGCCCTTTTGCGTCCCTGCTCACACCAATCGACCGGGCCGCCGACCACACCGGCCCCACCCTGCCAGGGCCATTCACTGTCTCGAAACCCGCCCCACCTGCCCAAGCTGGCCACCAGTCGGGGATGCGGGCCGATCAACTCTGATTGGAACCCTGCACGGAGCCCTCCGAGGTGCATGCACGGTCCGCCGTTGATTCGGCCAAACGTCCGCTAACAGGCGAACAACTCTACGAGCCTGATTGGCAACTGCGGTCCGGGGTATCGACCAGCAGACTACGATCCCCTTCCAGGACCGCTGGATCAATGAAGTGCCGTCCTCACAAAGGAGCATGAAGTGTCCATTTCACCTTCGGGGCCGGGCAGCCGGATCTTTGTCAGTTACGCCCACCACGACGACGACCTCTTGGATCAAGCAGTCCGGAGCTTTACGGAGGACCTGAAAAAGTTCTATGCCGCAAAGACCGGCAACGATGTTGTGATCTTCTTTGATCACGACAGCATCGGGTGGGGTTCCAACTGGCGAGACAACATCGATGGCGAGCTTCGCTCAGCGTCGATCTTCATGCCCATCATTACCATGCAGTACTTCAATCGACAGGCGTGTCGCGACGAGCTTAATGCATTTCACGGCGGAGCTAAGCGGCTAGGCGCGGGCTACCTCATTTTGCCGATCGTAATCATGGGAGCGGGGCGCATATCGGCCGATCATCCCATTCCCGAGGTAGGACTCATCGAGGCACTGCAGTATGAAAATCTCGAAGGGTCATTTCTGGCCGGGACCGGGACCCGCGAATGGCGGGAAGGTGTCAGCAGGATTGCCGACAAGCTCATTCTTGCCATGGAACGAGCCGAAGAAAGAATGACGGAGATCGCTGCGACCGAGCAGGCGGGAGAAACAGTCGAGAGCCAGGCAGAACTCGACCTCCTTGGGGCGATGGAAGAAATCGAGAGGATCGGCATTCGAATGAAAGTGGAAATGGAGGACGTTGAGTCAATCCTTACGGAGTGGGTAGAGGCGCTGACTCAGGGGATGGCAGATTTCGGTCCAGGGAAATCGGCTTCCGTGATGCGAGCCAAAACGATCCAAATGGCCCAGGAGGTAGAGGCTCGTTCCCGTAGGCTTTATGAGTCGTCAACGGCCCTCGCAAAGTCTGTGGATGAGACCGATACGCTGCTTCGATCCGTCGTGGGAGGCCTGTCCGAAGCAGGTGGACAGTACTCAACAGAGCTACTTGAGAGCTTCCTCCTGAGTGCGCAGAGTGATTCGGCCCAACTGGCTGCCGATGCCGACTCTATGGGTCAGCTACTCGACATGCTTAAAGCATTGGAAACTCTGAGCGTTCCATTGCGCAAGGCAATTAAGCCAGGCCGGGTTGGATTCACGAAGCTCCAAGACGCCCGCCACACGATTGGGAACTGGAGTCAGATTAGGGTTCCTTAGCCAAATTCCTTCGCTGCTCGATTCGCAGGGCCCGCCGAGCACTGAACTTCTCGAACTGCGCCGAGTAGACGTAGATATAGTCAAGGAGCGCCTCAGCGAGGGCGAGCGCATCGGCGGCATCATCCTCGCTAACGGCATCGCCAGTGAAATGTGCACCCTGATTTCCAAGCACCCGGAGAGCCTGAGTCCACTCAAATAGCCTCCCTTCGATCTTGCCGGAATCCCTTAGAGATTCAAGCATCTTCTGCAAGGGCCGACCCCGAATTGTAGCACTGTCGCCACCAAGCATCTGATCGATGCATACTCCCTCCAGCGTCCGCCGGACCATGACTGCCGTGGCCGTGTAGGCCTGAACCGAGTAGCAGCGCTGAGCCTCAGCTAGCTCTCGACGGAGATTCTCCGGAATGAGCCAGCTCAGAGGAAGTTGAGATGGAGGCCAGGCCGCCACAGGGCGACCATCCCACCCTTTTCCGTAGTCCTCCTCTATCAAAAGAAGGGACTGGCTGCAGTTGAGGCACTTCGCAATCTGCAGAAGGGTGGCATGAATTCCTTCGCCATCCCCTTCCTCATAGGAAGCAACGACCTCACCTGTGGCATTTACACCACAATGAGTACACAGGAAAGAAACGATCTTGCGGCGGCTCTCATCCGATTCAGGCACAGCGGAACCCTAGCGCTCTCACCTGAGCTATGGGTCAATTCGCCCGAAGTCGCTCCGCCTGGTCGACTGTCCGTCGGTCACCAATACTCTGCTGGCTCTTAGGGCCTGTGTGATGTTGTGATCAGTTGGGCGGTCGTACGAGGTCGTCTATCCAGATCATTGAGGCGCGAAGATGAAGGCCCGCGAGGTAGCTC
>NZ_JBHTRF010000157.1:0-4489 GCF_042796115.1 Kitasatospora sp. NPDC056446
GTGCTCTGGCGGTGCCGGGTGGCGGTGCTGCCGGGACACCGACGGCCGCGACCACCCACGCACCGAGCGGCCCTCAAGGCCGTCTCGGTGACCGCCCCAACGGGGCGGTGTCCCCCGGCAAGCGGAGCGCCGCCGTGGGGCGAGGGCCGGTAAGCGAAGCGCACCGGCATACCTCGCTGCCGAGATTTTGGCGCGGGGCGGAGGGTCAGGCGACCGCCCCGGCTTCTCGGCCTGGACGCTCCCGCGTCCGGTCACCGGCTCCGGCCGACCACCGCCCGGAGCCCCCGGGGCTCCGGTGCCGGCGCTTGCGTCGGCTGCCCCCGCAGGACCAGGCGTCAGTCGGTCGGCACGGCGGGACGCGGGACGGTCGGGAGGTTCCAGTTGACCCACTTCCCCTTCTCGATCGAGCCGAGCATCACGGTGGCCTTGTCGTGCTCCTGGAGCTTGTCGGCGATCCAGTCCTGGGCGGCCGCGACGATGGCGGGTTCGGCGAAGGTGAACGGCTGAGCGGTCATGCCGTCCATCCGGTTCCAGACGGCAAGCAGCTCGTCGAAGCCAGCGGACGGGGCCGCCCAGAAGAAGACGTGCTGACCGCTCTGGTCGGCGATGCGGGCGAAGCTGACGTCAGGGAGATTGCGGGTCACGGTTGTTCTCCTCACGGGTAAGGCGGCTGGCTACTGGGCGGCGGCGAGAGTTTCGCGGCGGCGGCGGTGCAGGAGGCTGAGGAAGGTCTCGGTGCCGTCGACAACGCGCGCCGCGTCGAGCGCGGCCTGTGCGTCCTTGCGGGCGTCCCAGGCTCCGGGTGCCTGCCGGACGATCCGGGAGGCGCGACGCTCGCGGTCCTGGCGGTCGAACTCGTCGCGCCAGACAGCCATGCGGGCGGCGAGCGTCTCGCGCTCCATGCTCTGGAGGACCTCGTCGGCGGTCGGCACGGTCCCGGCCTCGAAGACGTCGGGCTCCTGGACGTCGAGTCCCCAGGTGAGTCCCCACGTCTCGATCAGGGCGCGTACGGCGGCGGCGCCGCCTTTCTCGGCGGCGTGCAGCAGGGCGAGCGGTCGGCCGGGGTGCCGGGCGATGTACCGGTACCAGGTCGAGGCGGGGATGCGGGCGAGCGGTGTCCCGGCCGATGCCTCGTCGGAGGCGACCTTGCCGTCGGCGCGGTCGTCCAGCTCGAAGCCGATCTCCTTGAGCAGGGCGCGCAGTCCGTTGGACCAGTACAGGGCTCGGATGCCGACGGCGGCCGCCACGAACTCCTGCCAGAGCTGGACGTCGATCGGGTCGGCGTCCGGGGCGGTGGCGGCGCGGGCGATCTCGAAGGGGGTCCGGTGTCCACCCTGGCCCTGCTTGATGTCCTGCCGGGTCAGCTCGTGGGCGACGCCCCACTTCGCCTTCCCGTCCTGGCCCTTCATCAGGTAGCGGGCGAGCTTGCCGGACTCGCCCCGGTCCGGGGCGTCGATCCGCACGGCGACGGGCTTGCCGTCCTTCTCGCTGATCTCGACCGGCATCCGGGCCCCGACCTTGACCAGGGCGGCGGACCAGACCTCGAACGCGAGGTGCTGGAGCTCCTGGACCTGACCGGCCGCCAGGGGCCGGGCCAGGAACAGCAGCACGTGGTAGTGCACGTGCCAGCCGTTCGAGCCGTGGGTGACCTCCCAGGCCCGGACGAAGCCGCGGATCTCGTACGCGGCTTTCGCGTCGCGCCAGGCCCGGCCCGCGTTCTGGCCGAAGCCGCGCTTCCACGCCTCGCGCTGCTTGCCGAGCAGGTCTTCGAGCCGGTCCCGGAGGTAGTGCCGCATGGTGAGCGTCATCATCACCAGGCCGCAGGACTGGCACTCCCAGAATTCCCCGACCTGCTCCAGCTCGTCCTGCCGTACGCGGCGGATCGAGGTCGAGCAGCAGGGGCAGACGTGGACCGAGCCGCAGGTGACGACCCCGGCGAACCCCGCCCGGCCGTTGCGGATCACGGGGGTGACGCCGCCCGCGAGGACGGACAGCCCGCAGTCGGCGAGCCGCTGGAGGCCGGACAGCGGGCGCAGGGCCTCCCGGAGGATGAAGGCCGCGTCACGGGCAGCCGTGTCCGTGCCGGTCTCCGGCTTCGCGCCGGGGACGCCTCCGCTGAACGGGGCCGCGTCCCTTTTTGCCGTGCGGCTGCCCGGGTTGTCCGTTTCGCCGTTCTGATGCAGGCCGCTGACCTGCATGTCCGTAGTTTTCGCGGTAGTACCAAGGCCGCGTCCGGATTTGGTCCGGGCCGGTGCCGCCGTGGCGGTCGTGGTGGGCCGGGCCGCCAGGGCTTCGCCCTTGGCGTTGGCGCGGTTCGCGCGCTTCCTGCATGCGTCAGAGCAGTACACACGCGGCCGTTTCCCGGGCGTGTGGGTGATCGGGGCCCCGCAGTGACACTGAGGCCCGGCGGGGCTCTCAGCGGGGCGCACAGCGCCTCCGGCGGGAGCGACGGCAGCGGGGTCATCACGCGGCGCGTCGGAAGTCTGGGGTGTCGCGGACGCCGAAGCGTCCCTTACGCTGGTAGGCACAGCGTTGGGTCCGTTCTGGTTGGTCTTAGCAGCTCGGTCGGTCGGACTCACGTGGCGCGGTTCAGGGAATAGGCCCCCTGGGTCGCGCCATTTTTTTGCTCCTGATGATCCTGGCACTAGTTGAGCCATTCGTTGCCCCCGCCCCGCCCGAGGGCCCTGTGGCTGGTGTGAATTGACGGTGCGGAAGAAGCCCCGCCCGGGTCTGGGCGGGGCTCCTGTGCGTCAGGTCCTCCTCGTCGTGAGCCTCGTCGGCCTATGGACGGAGTGGGCCTGTGATCCGTTACAGGCGCGCGCGTTCGCGTAGAGCGGTCTCATCAGTTCCACGAGCGTTCCTCTTCGCAGATCAGGGACTTGGGCGGGGGTCTCACCCGGTAGTACGCCGCCGGGCGATTTCCGTTACACCCCGGCCGGTGGCCGGCCACGCGCGCGCCCGCGTTGAGCGGTCCAAAAAGTGCAGCAACTACGTCTCGACCGACCAGGTCCACGGCTCGCTGTCGGCGGCGGCGCGGGCGGCGGCGTCGGCCAGGGCGCGGGCGAGTTCGGCGACAGCAGTCTTGATGCGGCGGTTGCGGGCGATGACGAGGAGCTGCTCGGAGAGCTGGGCTGCCTCGGCCGGGGGGAAGCTCCGGGCCTCCCGGTCGGCGAGGTCCTCCAGGAGCTGGACGAGCGGCGCGATGGTCGGACGGTCGTCCCAGGGCACCGAGTTCTGGGCGTACGGGCCCAGAGCGCGTACGGCGGCGAGCGGGTGGCGGTCCTCGCCGAAGAAGTCGGCACCGTGGCTGACGAGGAGCGAGGGCGCGGCCTCGACGATGGCGTGCTTGCGGGTCATGCCTGGCCCTCCGTGTCGGTGCGGTCGGCGAAGGCGGCGGCGACGTTCATCAGGAGGACCTCGGCGTTCATCAGGTGGCCGACGAGCCGTCCGGCGTCGGTGAGGTCGGTCGGTCGGATGTTCTCGACGTAGACGCGGACTTCCTCGATGGCGGCGGCCTGCGCGGCGGCCTGGATGGGGTCGACGGTGGCGGCGACGTCGGCGGCCGACGGGCCGGGGCCGGCGGGGGTGCGGTCCATGTCAGCTCTCCTCGTATCGGGCGACGTGGCAGGTCGGGCAGAGGGTCATCTGGTCGTGCTCGGTCCGCTCCGGGTAGAGGGCGGCGGTGAACGGGTCGTCCATCTCCTCGACGTCCGGGCCGGACGTTCCGCAGGTCTGGCAGGTGGCCACGGCGGTCAACTCCAGTTCCAGAGCTGGCGGGCGGCGGCGGCCCGGGTCGCGGCGGCGGCGAGGTCGCGGGCGAGCTGGCCGGACTGGCGGTCCATGAGGCCGGAGTCGGCGGCGCGGAGCAGAAGGCCAGCGGCGGCGCGGGCGCCGTCGGGGCTGATCTGGAAGGGGTCGCCGCTCGGGCGGTGGAGGACCGGCCGGAGGAGGGCCCAGTCGCGGGCGGTGAGCGCGTGGGCGGCGGCCTGGGCCAGGGAGCCAACGGCGTTGTAGCTGCGGTGGGTCGGCTCGCCGGTCACGGTGCCGTGGGAGATCGTCCAGCCCATCAGCGGGTCACCGCCGTACGGGCGGCCTCGCGGACGAGCGCCAGGACGTCGGCCTCGGTCCGGTCGGGGCAGTCGTTCCACGCGGCGTACGTCGCGGTGCAGCCGCGTGCGCGCAGGACGGACTGGAGGCGCTGTCCGGCGGCGGCGACCGTGGACTCGTCGCCCATGCCGAGCCGGTAGAGGACGGCCTGTGCTCCGAGGATGCAGCGGCGGCCGCCGGTCGTGCGGTGGGTGCCCTGGGCCCAGCCGTAGCGCTGGATGACCAGGGCGGTCAGCTCCAGGTGCTCGGCCACCGTGATGGGCCGGGCGACGCCGTGGCGGTGACGGATCATCGGGACGCTGAGCACCCAGTCGGGCAGCAGTCGCAGGACGCGGCCGGGCAGGACGGCGGCCGGTGCGTGCAGCTGCTCGGCACCAAGCGC
>NZ_JBHTRF010000158.1:0-4282 GCF_042796115.1 Kitasatospora sp. NPDC056446
TTCGTGGGCTGCGTATGTTTTTTATATTATCCAGCCCCGGGTGGTTGGGGTGGGGGTGGCCCGGGTTACCGGGTGCCACGCCCTCCGTCGTGTGTCCGTGGTGCCGAACCGGCTCCGCGCCGCTGCGCCCTACTCGGCGAAGCCCTACTCCGCGAAGCCCTACTCGGCGAAGGCGGCGAGGTGCCGGCTGAATCCCCCCTGGGTGGGCGGCAGCGGGCGGGGCTCGGTGTCCGGGACCGGCGCCGGCTCGTCCATCGGCAGCAGCCGCAGCTCCGGCTGGTCGGAGTCCGGAGCGGAGAGCAGCCGCACCCGGGTGCCGACCGGGACGGTGCTGCGCAGCCCGTCGACGATGCACCAGACGTCGAAGCCCTCCGCCATGCGGATCAGCGACTTCTGACGGACCAGCGGGGTCCGGGCCTGCTCGACCGCGCAGCGCCGGACGACCCCGGTGCCCTCGCTGGGCTCCAGCCGGAGGTCGGTGGAGCCGCAGGTGGGGCAGAGCAGCCGCTGGAAGGTCGGGTTGTTGCACCACATGCAGCGCTGGAAGTACAGCGTCGTGCTGCGGGTGTCGGCATCGATGGCTGAGTGGACCACGCTGTCATCTCCCTGCGCTCGGACCGGCTTCGTTCGGCAGACGTTCGGCAGAAGTTCGGCAGGAAAAGGATAGGGAACTCAGTGCCGCCAAGGGAAGGCACTGAGTTCCCTTTTTGCCGCACACATGCATAATGAAGGGTACTGAGTACCGTCGTGAAACAGGAGTGGCGATCATGAGCCAGGACTTCGATCTCTTCCGTGTCTCCGAGGAGCACGAGATGCTTCGTGAGGCGGTGCGTTCGCTGGCCGAGGCGAAGATCGCCCCGTTCGCGGCGGAGGTGGACGAGCAGGGGCGGTTCCCGCAGGAGGCGCTGGACGCGCTGCAGGGCAACGACCTGCACGCGGTGCACGTGCCGGAGGAGTTCGGCGGTGCGGGGGCGGACGCGCTGGCGACGGTGATCGTGATCGAGGAGGTCGCGCGGGTGTGCGCGTCGTCGTCGCTGATCCCGGCGGTGAACAAGCTGGGCTCGCTGCCCGTGCAGCTGTCGGGCTCGGAGGAGCTGAAGGCGAAGTACCTGGGCGCGCTGGCCCGGGGCGAGGGGATGTTCTCGTACTGCCTGTCGGAGCCCGAGGCGGGTTCGGACGCGGCGGGCATGAAGACCCGGGCGGTGCGGGACGGTGACTTCTGGGTGCTGAACGGCGTGAAGCGCTGGATCACCAACGCGGGCGTGTCGGAGTTCTACACGGTGATGGCGGTGACGGACCCGGAGAAGCGCTCGAAGGGGATCTCCGCGTTCGTCGTGGAGAAGGGCGACGAGGGCGTGTCGTTCGGTGCTCCGGAGAAGAAGCTGGGGATCAAGGGGTCGCCGACGCGTGAGGTCTACTTCGACAACGTGCGGATCCCGGCGGACCGGATGATCGGCGCCGAGGGCACGGGCTTCGCGACGGCGATGAAGACCCTGGACCACACCCGGGTGACCATCGCGGCGCAGGCGGTGGGCATCGCCCAGGGCGCGCTGGACTACGCGAAGGGCTACGTCCAGGAGCGCAAGCAGTTCGGGAAGGCGATCGCGGAGTTCCAGGGCGTGCAGTTCATGCTGGCGGACATGGCGATGAAGCTGGAGGCGGCGCGGCAGCTGACGTACGCGGCGGCGGCGAAGTCGCAGCGCGGGGACGCGGACCTGACGTTCTTCGGTGCGGCGGCGAAGTGCTACGCGTCGGACGCGGCGATGGAGATCACCACGGACGCCGTGCAGCTGCTGGGCGGGTACGGCTACACGCGGGACTACCCGGTGGAGCGGATGATGCGGGACGCGAAGATCACGCAGATCTACGAGGGCACCAACCAGGTCCAGCGCATCGTGATGGCCCGCAACCTGCCGTAACCGCGCCCAGACGTGCCCCGACGGCCGGACGGGTCAACCGCCCGGCCGTCGGGGCCGGCGCGTCGCGCCGGTGCTAGGTTCCCGAGAATGAGCGAGAAGGAAGAGCAGGACCTGCCGATGAATGACGGGCCCGCGAAGCCGGCGATGCGCGAGGCGCTGGTCGCCGCGGCCTTCGAGCTCTTCCTGGAGCGCGGCTTCGAGCAGACCACCGTCGACGACATCGTCTCGCTGGCCGGCGTCGGCCGGCGCTCCTTCTTCCGCTACTTCCCGGCGAAGGAGGACGTGGTCTTCCCCGACCACGAGCGCAGCCTCGCCGAGATGACGGAGTTCCTGGAGTCCGGCAGCGGCGAGGAGGACCCGGTCAAGCACGCCTGCGACGCCGCCCGCCTGGTCCTGCGGATGTACGCCGAGCAGCCCTCCTTCTCCGTCCAGCGCTACCGGCTGACCCGCAAAGTGCCCGGCCTGCGGGCGTACGAGCTGTCGGTGGTCTGGCGCTACGAGCACACCCTCGCCGCCTACCTGCGCGGCCGCTTCGCCGACCGCCCGGACGGCCCGCTGCGCGCGGACGTGATCGCCGCGGCGGTCGTCGCCGCGCACAACCACGCGCTGCGCACCTGGCTGCGCTCGGGCGGGGAGAGCGACTGGGTGACCGAGGTGGACGCGGCGATGGCCTTCGTCACCGGCACCTGGAGCGACCGCCCGGCCGAGGCCGACGCCGAGGGGGAGTCCGACGAGGTCGTCGTCCTGGTCGCCAGCCGCCGGGCGCCGCTCTGGCGGATGGTCCAGGGCATCGAGAGCGCCCTGGGCGGCGACACCCGGCAGGCCTGACGGGTCTGACGGGCCCCCAGGGGGCCTCACCCGTACGGCGCAACCGCGCACGCCGGCGGCCGGACAGGGCCCGGTCGGCGGGCCGCGCGCCGTGCGCGGCACCCGGCCCCGGGCCAGACTCGGTCGCAGGACGGGGCCACCGGGCATCGGGCGGCCCGGGAGCGCGAAGGAGCCGTCATGCCGGGGACGCCCGAGCAGCAGAGCAGCGGTCCGACCCTGCGCGAGGTGCTGCTGCACAAGGGCTACTTCGGGCTGCTGCTGGTCTCGGCGCTGGTCGGCGTCCCGGTCTCGCTGGCCGCCTTCGGCTTCGTCGGCCTGGAACACGAACTCCAGCACTGGATCTGGGAGAGCCTGCCGCACACCGCCGGCTACGGCCGCGCCCCCTGGTGGTGGCCGCTGCCCGCGCTGCTGCTGGCCGGCCTGCTGCTCGCCCCGGTGGTCACCCGGCTGCCCGGGCGCGGCGGCCACGTCCCGGTGGACGGGCTCGGCGGTCCACCCACCCCGCCCGCCGCCGTCCCCGGGGTGGTGCTGGGCGCGCTCGCCTGCCTGCCGCTCGGCGCGGTGCTCGGCCCGGAGGCGCCGCTGATGGCGCTCGGCGGGGGCCTCGCGCTGCTCGCCGTCCGCTCCGCCAAGAGGGCCGGGCAGCCGCAACTGGTCGCGGTGCTGGGGACGGCGGGCTCGGCGGCGGCGATCTCCACGATCTTCGGCAGCCCGCTGGTGGCCGCGGTGACGCTGATCGAGGCGGCCGGGCTGGGCGGCCCCCAGCTCGTCGCGCTGGTCCTGCCCAGCCTGCTGGCCGGCGGGGTCGGCGCACTGGTGTTCACCGGCTTCGGCCACTGGACCGGGCTGTCGATCGGGGCGCTGTCGCTGCCGAGCCTGCCCAGGAGCGGCGTCCCCGACCCGGGGGACTTCCTCTGGGGTGTTCCGCTGGCCGCCGCGATCGCCGTGGTCTGCGTGGCCGGGCAGACACTGGGCCGGCGGATCAAGGCCTTCACCGCGGCGGACACCGCCCGGCGGACCGCCGCCCGTACGGTGCTGTGCGCCGTCGCGGTCGGCGGCTGCCTGGCCGCGTACGCGCTGCTCACCGGGCGCTCCCCGGAGGAGGCCGCGCTCTCCGGGCAGGCCACGCTGGGCGCCCTCGCCGCCGACCCGGCCGCCTGGCCGATCGGCGCACTGTTCGCCCTGGTGCTCTGCAAGGGCCTCGGCTGGTCGATCGCGCTCGGCAGCCTGCGCGGCGGGCCGATCTTCCCGGCGATCCTGCTCGGCGCCGCCCTCGGCGTGGCCTGCGCGCCGCTGCCCGGCTTCGGCACCGCGCCCGCCCTGGCCGTGGGCCTGGCGGCCTCCGGCGCCGCCGTCACCCGGCTGCCGGTCACCAGCGCCGTCCTCGCCGCCGCCCTCCTCGGCGGCGAGGCGGCCGACGCGATGCCACTGCTGATCGTCGCCACGGTGGTGGCGTTCATCACCGGCGAGGCGCTGCGCGGCCGGTCCGGGCGCTCCGGGCGCGCGGCCGCCGCGGCCGGCGGCGGGGCGTCGGC
>NZ_JBHTRF010000159.1:0-4222 GCF_042796115.1 Kitasatospora sp. NPDC056446
CAGGGGGGACCCTGTGGGAGAGTAGGACGCCGCCGAACAATCATTCAGAAAAACCCCCATCCGGTATCCGGATGGGGGTTTTTCGCATTTCCGGGAGGACTGTCGGCTTACTCCTCCTCGTCTGCCGGATCCTCCGTCCGCGGTTGCCCCTGGGCCTGGGCGGGCGGCTGGACCTCGGGCTGGGCAGCCTGGGCCGGCGCCGACGGAGTGTCCGTAGCGGCCGGGGACGACGGAGTCGAAGAAGCCGAAGAAGCCGATGGAGCTGAAGGAGCCGACGGCGCCGCGGAAGGCTCCGTCGCGGCCGACGCTTCCGCCGTTCCCCAGGCCGGGCGGTTGAGCCACCGGTCGGCGTTGTTGGTGAGGCGAGCGACGCCGCTGCCGTCCGGCCGCATGCTGTACAGATCGGCGCCGGCGCCGGCGGGCGCCTGGGCGAAGACGATGGACGTCCCGTCGGGCGCGTAGGCGGCGGCGCCGTAGTAGGCGTCAGAGGGGGCGGGGGTCAGGGCGCCGATGGCGGTGCCGTCGGGGTGGACGGTGTAGATGCCGCCGCCGGGGGCGTTGTCGGCGCCGGCCGGGTAGGTGGTGAAGAGGATGCGGGTGCCGTCGGGGGACCAGTCGGCACGGTCCCCGGCGCGTAGTTCCCACGGGGTGAGCTGGTGGAGTCCGGTTCCGTCCGCGCTGACGACGTAGATGGCGCGGCTGTTGGCGGGCTGCCCGCTGGCGCTGGTGCGGTACTCGAAGGTGAGCTGCTTGCCGTCGGGGGACCAGCTCGGGTTGCTGACCGAGCCGGAGTAGGGCTTGTCGTTGGTGAGGAAGGTGAGCCGCTGGACGCTGGTGCCGTCGGGGCTCATCAGGTAGAGGTCGGAGTACTGGGTCTGGCTGTTGCCGGCCGGGTCCAGCGGACCCCAGGAGCGGCTGAAGGCGAGCTGCTTGCCGTCGGGGGAGAAGGCGGGGGCGCGCTCGTCCTCGTTGGCGCAGTCGGCGCTGCCGCCTCCGCCGTCGCAGAGCTGGCTGATCTGGTGGGCGGCCTCGCCGGTGGCGGCGACCGTCCAGAGCCGGGCGGTGCCGGTGGTCGCGTCGGTGCGGTCGAAGGCGATGCTGGTGCCGTCGGGGGACCAGTCCGGGCGGTCGTCGCGGGTGCGGTCCGGGGGCTGGGTGAGCTGGTGCGGGCCGCTGCCGTCGGGGGAGAGGGCGACGATGACGCTGGTGCTGCGGGAGGAGTCGGTGTAGGCCCGGCTGACGATCAGTCCGTTGTGCGCGCTGGAGGCGCCGGGGGCCGCTGCCCCGATCACTCCCGGGGTCGCGGCGGGTGTCGGCTCGGGGGTGGCGGTGGGGGACTCCGGCCGGATCTCCGAGAGCGGGATGTCTCCGGGTTCGGCCCCGCAGCCGGCGAGCAGGGCGGCCAGAAGCAGAAGGCCCGCACCGGCGCTTGCGCGGGTGCGGGCCCTGCTCGTGGATGATTTCCGTGTACCGCCGGTGATCCGTGTCATCTTCGTCTCCACCTTGCCGACCGCTCGACGTGCGGCCCCCGTCGCCGATTCAGGACGAAGGCACCTGAAAGGAGCTGTCACTGTGTCAGACGGGGGGTGCCGTCGGTCGGGCGACACGCGACGGATCGCGTTGCCTCGATCGCACGGCGTAGCGGGTGCGGAGGGGCGCGGAGTGGACGGGGAGCGGCGGGGCGGAGGAGGTCAGCCTCGGGCGGCGCGGCGCTCGGCCTTGGCGAGGGCCTCCGCCTCGTCCTCGGCCTCGGCGACCTCCAGGGTCGGCGCGGTGCCGCCGAGGTGGGTGGGCAGCCACCAGGTGTCGTCCGGGCCGGAAGCCTTGCCGGGGTACTCGCGCTGGGCCTGGTCGAGCATCTCGCCCATGGCGGCGCGGAGCCGTCTGGTGACCATGACGGGCTTGTCGTTCGGCCCGAGGTGAATCGGTTCGCCGATCATGATGGTGACCGGGACGTGGCGCTTGGTCAGGGTCTTCGGACGGCCCTTGGTCCAGAGCTGCTGGGTGCCCCAGAGGACGACGGGCAGCAGCGGGGTGCCGGAGTCGGCGGCCATCCGGGCGGCGCCGGTCTTGAACTTCTTCAGCATGAAGGAGCGGCTGATCGTCGCCTCGGGGAACACCCCGACGACCTCGCCGGCCTTGAGGGCGCGCACGGCGGCCTCGTACGCGGGCTGGCCGTCGGTGCGGTCCACCGGGATGTGCTTCATGCCGCGCATCAGCGGGCCGGAGATCCGGTGCTTGAAGACGTCGTCCTTGGCCATGAAACGGGTCTTGCGCTTCCCGCCGCGGTAGGCGCCGAGGCCGGCGAAGAGAAAGTCCAGGTAGCTGATGTGATTGCTGACCAGTACCGCTCCCCCCCTGGCGGGGATGTGTTCGGCGCCCACGATCTTGATCCGCACGTCGAGCGCGCGGAAGGCGGTGAGTGCGGCGCTGATCACCGGCGGGTACACGAACTCTGCCACGGTCAGTCCTGACTTCCACGGGCCGGGGCCCGGTTCGGCGGGTACTCGCGACGTTGTGCGGGCGGCGCCGACCGGAGCGCGGCACTCCGCGGCGGTCACGGGTGATACACGGAGATGATCCCCCGAACGAGTGCCTGCTGTCACCTGAGCCGGGCGGTCAAGCCATTTTTCCCGGTGTGATCTCCGTGATGAATTCCAGCGGGAACTTTTCCGTTCCCCGGCTCCGGGGTTGCCGTCCGGAGGCGGCTCCGTGTTTCCGTCCGGAGAGGAGTCGGGAGGCGGGCCCGGCGGTGGTGGCGGTACCGGCCGTGACGGGTCTCAGGTGCCGGCGGTGAGGCGGCCCTGGGCGCGCCGGACGACCGGGTAGAGCTCGCAGCCGACGCAGTAGCCGAAGGCGGCGTTGAGGAAGGCGGCGGCGAGGGCGACCGAGGTGGCCAGCAGGCCGAGCCAGGTCACCCCGGTCACGTACCCGAGGGCGCCGATCGTGGCGAACACGGTGAGGATGCCCTGGCCGAAGCGCAGTGGGCGCTCGTCCTCGGTCTCGGACGGCGGGGAGAGGCGGGGGAGGAGCAGGACCCGGAAGAGCCAGTCGTACGGGGAGATCCGTAAGCCGCCGAACGCGCCGAGGGCGAAGACGAGTGCCTGGCCGGCCAGGAGGAGGCTGCTGCCGGTGAGGAGGACGACGATCAGGACGGCCGAGGTGAGCGCGGCGGAGAAGCGGGGACCGCGGGGGTCGGTCTGCACGGGGGCTCCGGGGGGTCGCGACGGGCGGCAGCGGCGGAAGGCGGCGACGGGGGCGTCAGCGAGGGTGGGAGGCAGTGGCCCGGCCCGGGTCGATGAGGAGTTGAGAGGTCGGCAACGGCGGTGAGGAGCGCTCGGAGTCCACCGGCCGATCGTACGCGGCAGGCCCCCGGCGGTCGACCGTCTTTCGGGGCCCGGTGGCGACAGCGCAGACTGGGGGGATGACCGGGCTGGTGGTGTGCGTTGGCGTGCTGGCGGTGGCGACCACGTTCGGGCTGATGAGAGCAGGGTGCGACGGGAGGATGAGGGTGCGGGCCAAGGACGGGGCGGTACGGCTGTCGGAGGCGGAGCTGGGCGGGCCGCTCGGCGCGCGGGCGACGCTGGTGCAGTTCTCGACGGTCTTCTGCCAGCCCTGCCGGGCCACCCGGCGGGTGCTCGCCGAGGTGGCGGGGATGGTCGACGGGGTCGAGCACGTCGAGGTGGACGCCGAGGCGCGGCTGGAGCTGGTCCGGCGGTTGGAGGTCCGGCGGACCCCGACCGTCCTGGTGCTGGACGCCGACGGCCGGGTGGTGCGTCGGGCCGCGGGGCAGCCGCGCCGGGCGGACGTGATCGCGGCGCTCGGCCGGGCGCTCTGAGGAGCCCTTCCGCCGGGGCGGCCGCGCCCGTGGGGGGCATCACACCTCGGTTGGTCCGCCCCGCGGGGTGGAGTCGGTGCCCGGCTGGGGCAGGATGGGCGCAGGCGGCGGGTGCGAGCCCCCGGCGTAAGCTACTGGCCAGTAGTGACCACTGGACTACCGGCGAGTATGCTGCCAGGAAGTTCCGGACCGGCACGGGAATTCGCTGCCCGGAGCGGTTGCGTCCCGTGTGCGCAGCCGCTTGCACCGCCGCAGCCGCCGGACGAGACCAGTACAGGAGACAAGGCCGTGAGCTTGAGGATCGTCGTCTGTGTGAAGTACGTGCCGGACGCGACGGGTGACCGTCGTTTCGGGGACGACCACACCACCGACCGGGAGGGCGTG
>NZ_JBHTRF010000160.1:0-4047 GCF_042796115.1 Kitasatospora sp. NPDC056446
GGCGGCCGCGCCAGTTGTGTATACCAGACCGCGGCGGCACCACCTCGCCCGGCCCGCCCCGGGGGGGCGCTTGGCCCCTACTACAACCCCCCCCCGGGGGGGTTTTGAAGACGGGCCCTACGGTCTCGCCCTCGGGCGCGGACGCCAGCGGACGCTAGATCCAGCCGCGCCGGGTCGCGTGCACGCCGGCCTGGAAGCGGCTCTCCGCGCCCAGGGCGGCGGTCAGTTCGGCGACCAGCCGGCGCACCGTGCGCTCCGACACCTCCAGCTTCCGGGCGATCGCGGTGTCCGTCAGCCCGGCCGCCAGCAGGCGCAGCACGGCGAGCTGACGATCGGTCATCTCGCTCTCCTCCGGGCCGAGTTCGGACGGGGTCCAGGCGGAGGACCAGAAGTACTCGAACAGCTCCGCCACCAGTTCGACCAGTGCCGGTTCGCGGACCACCACCGCCGCCCCGGCGACGTGCGGGTACCTCCCGCCGTCGGCCGGGGCGGGCTCCCCGTCCGCCCCGGCACCGGGCGCGGGCAGGATCGCCAGCCGGGCGTCCACCACGATCAGCCAGAGCGGGAGCGAGTGCGCCGCCCGGATCCTGGCCCCGGCCCCGGTCAGCTCCCGCAGGTGCGCCAGCACCGCCGGGCGGCGCAGCGCCGCGGCCGGGTAGATGGTGCGCAGTGCGGCGCCGTGGGCGAGGGCGAGGCGTTCGCGGGCGAGTTTTCCGGCCAGGGCGGGGCCGGAGAGGTCCTGGCCGGGGCGTAGGGAGAGCGCTTCGGTGCGGGCGCCGCGGGCGGCGTCCTCCAGCAGGGCGGCGATCCGGTCGGCGCCGCGGACGAGTTCCAGGCCGGTGCCCGTGCCGGTGCCGGTGCGGTGGTGCTGCTGGACGGGGAGGTAGCCGGTGTGCAGCCGGTCGACGGAGTCGCGGGTGTGGCGCAGTGCGCCGAGGAGGGCGGCGACCTGGCTGTCGGCGTCGAGGAGGAGTTGGCGGACGGCGGTGTCGACCGAGACGGCGGTGTCGGCCGAGACCGCCGAGTCGGCCGAGTCGGCCGAGACTACGGGGTCGGCCGGAACGCCGGTGCCCGCGGTGGGCTGGAGGAGTCCGAGCGCGCGCAGTTCGGCGGTGGCGGCGGCGAGCCGGGTGGTGCCCCAGTCGAGGCCGAGGGCGTCGGGCGGGCGGCCGGGTTCGGCGAGCAGGCGGGCGTAGAGCTGGGTGGCGTCGGCGCCGGCGGGGCTCTCCATCGGCGCAGCCTAGTGAGGGCGGGCCGGGGCCGGTCGGGGGTTTCCGCTCCGCGAGACGGGCGGGCCGGCGGGCCGGCCCGCCGGGCGCGAGCACGCCCGCCGTGCCCGCCGTCCGGTTCGCGGTACGGGGCTTCCGCTCCCGGTCATGGCCGGTTCCGGTCGGCGCCGGCGGGCTGACCTGCGGCGCGGCGGCCCGCAGGATGTGCGGCATGGCTCTTCCCGAAGCTTCGACGATCTGGTTGGACGGCGCCCTGGTGCCCTGGCAGGAGGCCCGGGTGCACGTCCTGACGCACGGCCTGCACTACGGCACGGGGGTGCTGGAGGGCACCCGGGTGTTCGCGACCGAGGACGGTCCGGCGGTGTTCCGGCTGCCCGAGCACCTGCGCCGGCTGGACCGCAGCGCCCGGATGATCCGGATGGAACTCCCGTACGACATCGCCGACTTGACGAAGGCGACGGTGGACCTGGTGCGCGCCAACGGGCACCGGGAGTGCTATCTGCGGCACTTCGCCTTCCTCGGCTACGGCACGATGGGCATCGACATGCGTTCCTCGCCGGTCGAGGTGTCGATCGCGAGCTGGGAGTGGCACGGCCAACTCCCGCCCGCCGACGGCGGGATCACGCTGAAGACCAGCAGCTGGCGGCGGAACGACCCGAACGCGGTGCCGCCCGCCGCCAAGGCCACCGGCCCGTACCTGAACTCGGTGCTCGCCCGCCGGGAGGCCAATGACGCGGGCTACGACGAGGCGTTGCTGCTGGGCGCGGACGGCACGGTGAGCGAGTGCACCGGGGAGAACGTCTTCGCCGTGCGCGACGGGGTACTGCGCACGCCGCCGTCGAGCGCGGGCGCCCTGGAGGGCATCACCCAGGACACCGTGTGCACCCTGGCGCGTGACCTGGGGGTGCCGGTCCGGGTCGAGAGCCTGCTGCGGTCGGACCTCTACGCGGCGGACGAGCTCTTCGTGTGCGGCACGGCGGCCGGGATCGTCCCGGTCCGCGCGCTCGACGACCGCGCCCTTCCGGCCGCCCCCGGGCCGGTCACCACCCGGCTGCGGGAGGCCTACCGGGCGGCCGTGACCGGTGCCGACCCGCGCTACCGGCACTGGCTGACCCCGGTGGCCTGACCGCTCGGGGCCCGCGCCGCAGACGGCCGGCGCGCGGTCGGGTCAGAGCTCGTACACCGCGCCCGCGCGGGCGACCTCGACCGGGCCGGCGTAGGCGGCGGCCGCGTCGCGGAGGTTGTGCTCGGCGTCGGTCCACGGGGGGATGTGGGTGAGGACGAGCCGGCGGGCGCCGGCGGCGGTGGCGTGCTCGCCGGCCTCGCGGCCGTTGAGGTGGACGGCCCGGTAGGTGTCGCGGCCGTCGATGTAGGCGGCCTCGCAGAGGAAGAGGTCGGCGTCGCGGGCGAGGGCGACGAGTTCGGCGCTCTCGCCGGTGTCACCGCTGTAGACCAGGGACCGGCCGTCGTGTTCGAGACGGAACGCGAAGGCGTCGACGGGGTGGTTGACCTGGGCGACCTCGATCCGGAACGGTCCGAGGCGGAAGCTGCCGGGGGTGAGGGTGCGGAACTCGAAGACCTCCTTCATCCCCGGGTTCTCCGGCATGTCGTAGGCGCGGGCGAGCCGTTCGGCGGTGCCGGTCGGGCCGTACACGGGCAGCGGTTCGGGGCAGCCCTCGGCACGGTAGTTGCGGGCCACCCAGTAGGCGCACAGGTCGACGCAGTGGTCGGCGTGCAGGTGGCTGAGCAGGACGGCGTCGACGTCGTACAGGCCGGTGTACTTCTGCAGGGCGCCGAGGGCTCCGTTGCCGAGGTCGAGGACGACGCGGTAGCCGTCGGCCTCGACCAGGTAGCTGGAGCAGGGCGAGTCGGCGGACGGGAAGCTCCCCGAGCACCCCACCACGGTCAGTTTCATCCGAGCCCCTCCGCCCCGACACGTCCTGGCTGTTGCTGGAAAACGGCATGGAAAACGGCAGGCCGGGCCGGTGAACCGGCCGGTAGCACTGCATTGGTGTGTCGAGGGTAAGGGCGGAGCGGCACTTTGCCCCCGTCCCCGTGCCGGGCTGTGGCTGGAATCACCAGAACGCCGGGGACGGGAGCGGGGGCGGGGGCGGGGGGCCGGATCAGCGGTGTCCGGGGCGTTTGCGGGCCCAGGTACGGATGGTGTCGGGGTACCAGCGGGGGTGGCCGCCGGCGTCCAGCAGGTCCGGGTCGGGCAGCAGCCCGTGCCGCCGGTAGTTGCGGACGGTCTCGGGCTGGACGTTGATGTGGCGGGCGATCTCGGCGTACGACCACAGCTCGGTGCCACGGCTCATGCGCCCACCCCTCCCCCGTGCTCGGCGGGGGCGTCCGCCCGTACGCGTCTGTCGACTGTCCGCTCGCTTCGTTCACTCACGGGGCACCTCCGGGAAGGGGCTGACGTTCGTGGACAGCCTTTCCGGGCGCGGCCCCGGTGTCCGGCGCGGATCGGGCGCGGTGGCGGTTCCGTGACGAACCGGGAGCAGTCCGCGGACAAATGCCCGGCCGTCACGGACGTCACGGATGTCACGGACGTCACGGTGGTGGCGTCCGCCGCCGGCCCGGTACGGTTCGCCGCATGAACGGCATGACTGGTACCTGGCTCGTCCTGGCACTGGCCGGCATCGCGCTGTCGGCGGCGGTCGCGGCGGTGCTGGCGCGGCGCGCCCGTCCGACCCGGCGCCCCGGCGGGCCGGCCGGCCCCCGGCCGCGGGGCGGGGGCGGGGCCCGGGGGGGGCCCCCCCCCCCCGGCTAGAGGTGGGGGGGGGGTGGGGTGGTGGGGCGCCCCCGCCCCCAACAG
>NZ_JBHTRF010000161.1:0-3376 GCF_042796115.1 Kitasatospora sp. NPDC056446
GTTTTTTTTTTAAAACCCCCCCCCCCCCCCCCGCCGGGCCCCCCCCGGGCCGGCGCCCGGCACCCCCCACCCCGAGAGGACCCCCCTGCCCATGACCACGCCGTTGACCGTCGAACAGCTCCGGCCCCGCCTGGAACAGCTCACCCTCATCGACGTCCGCTCCCCCGGCGAGTACGCCGCCGGCCACATCCCCGGCGCGCTGAACATCCCGCTGGACCTGCTCGACCGCGCCCTGCCCGCGCTGCGTGACGCCGCCGCCCGCAACGAGCTGGCCGTCGTCTGCGCCGCCGGGCCGCGCGCCGCCACCGCCTGCCGGCGGCTCACCGACGCCGGGATCCCGACACTCACGCTCACCGGCGGCACCAATGCCTGGGCCGGCGCCGGCCGGCCGCTGGACCGGATCCCGGGCGCCCGCGCGGTCTGGCCACTGGACCGTCAGGTCCGGCTCGTGGCGGGCTCGCTCGTCCTCGCCGCACTGCTGGCCGACCCGGCCCTGCCGGGCACCCGCTGGATCGGCGCGGCGGTCGGCGCCGGACTGGCCTTCTCCGCCCTGACCGGCACCTGCGCGATGGGCTCGGCGCTCGCCAGGCTCCCGTACAACCGCCCGCGCCCCGACGGCCCGACCCTGGAGGACACGCTCGCCGCCCTCGGGCGCTGACCGCACCGCGGCCGGCGCGGCCGGCGCGGCCGGAGCCGGTACGCCCGGGACGCGGGGGCCCCCGCCCACCCCTGTGGGGCAGGGGTCCCCGTCGCTCCGGACGCCGACCCCGCGCGGACCGTTGACGAGGCTCGAACAACCATGTGAAATGTCACCCATCACATGCGACGCATTGTCCCTGCTGATTTGAACGTTCAAACCCCCTGTCAGTCAACCGGCACCGCCGCTCCCCCGACCGGAAGAGGACCCGCCATGCCGCCCCGCACCCGCGCCTTACCGTCCGGTCCCCTGCTGCTGGCCGTCCTCGCCGCCCAGGCCCTCGGCGCCGGCCCGGCCCTCGCCGCCGACCGCGCGCACGACCCGGCACCGCTCGCCGACGGCGGCAGCTACGTCCTCGGCTCCGCGCTCGACGGCAGCTGCCTCGGACCGCGGTACGCGCGGTCCGACCCCGGCACCCCCGTCGTCGGCGCGGACTGCGGACGCCTGCTCAGCCTGCGCTGGCAGCTGCGCCGCACCGGCGGCGACTACCTCCTGGTCAACGCCGCGAGCGGCCGCTGCCTCACCCTGGCCGGCCCGGACAGCCCGCCCGTCACGGCCGACTGCGGCACCTCCCCCGCCGCCGAACGCTTCACCGTCTCCCGTGCCCCGCAAGGGACATGGACGCTCAGTACACCCGGCACCGGCGGCTGCCTGAGCGCCGGACCGGCCGCCGGCCACCGGAACTGCGACGCCCGCCCGGCCCACCGCTGGACGCTCACCCGCACCGAGCCCCTCGTCCTCACGGACCCCGGCTTCGAACAGGGCGGCGACGGCTGGACCCTCACCGCGCACACCGGCATCGCCACCAACAACCCGCACGGCGGCACCCGCCTCGCCTACCTCGACGCGGGCACCGGCTACGCGGTGAGCCAGCAGGCGACCGCCGCCACCGCGGGCGGCTACGACCTCTCCGCCTGGATCGCGACCGGCGGCGCCGGCGGCACCTTCTCGGTCAGCGTCAACGGCGCCGTGGTGCGCTCCCTCACCCTGCCCGAGCAGCCCACCTACGCGAAGTACACGCTCCCCCGGATCCGGGTCGCCGCCGGCGACCGGATCACCCTCGCCGTCGGCTCCTCGCCGACCGGCTGGATCAACGTGGACGACGCCGCCGTCGCCCCGGCCGCCCCCGGCGACCCGGTCGCCAGCTCCTCCGACCCCGAGGCCGTCGCCCTGTTCGACTGGGCCAAGACCAAGGCCAACAGCTGGGTACAGCAGGCCGGCACCACCGGCGTCCTCGACCAGGACGAGAACCACCCCGGCGGCACCGGCACCACCACCTACGACACCACGTACTGGGCCGGCTACCCGTTCCGGTCCGCCTTCTACAGCCGCGACTTCGCCCACCAGCTGGTCGGCGCCCACCTGCTCGGCCTGGACGCCGAGAACAAGACCATGCTGCGCGGCTTCGCCGCCTCCGCCACCGGGACCAACGGCCTCTACCCGGTCTGGGCGCTCGACTTCGACGCCCGCTCGTACGCCGCCATCGACTACCGCGGCCCCACCCGCTTCGTCCGCGAGCTGCCCGCGCCGTTCGAGCTCGTCCAGCAGGCCGGCGTCGCCTACCGCTGGACCGGCGACCGCGACTACGCCGACGACCCCGCCCTCGGCACCTACGTCCGCAACACCCTCGGCCCGTTCATCGCCCGCCACCCCGGGCCCGTCGACAACGGCGGCCTGCCGATCCCGCAGGCCACCAGCCGGAGCATCTTCGCCGGCACCGCCAGTTACGCGGAGAACGCCACCCGCACCTACGCCGAGGCCGGTGACGCCGTCGGCGCGCAGTACCAGGCCTACCTCGCCGCCGCCACGCTGGCCGACGCCCGGGGCGAGACCACCACGGCCGCCGGCTACCGCGAGGCCGCCGACGCGCTGCGGAGCTACGTCAACTCCACCTGGAGCGTGGACGGCCGGCAGCCCGGCGAGGTCGTGCACGGCTACGACACCACCGGCGCGCCGGTCACCGGCTGGGGCTACGAGGCGAGCGTGCTGATGCCGGTCAAGCAGCTGATCGACCCGGGCCCGCGCCGGGACGCCCTGCTCGCCTCGATCGACGCCGCCGACTCCGGCCCGGAGCGCTCGGCCAACCTGGAGGCCTACACCTACCTGCCGGACGCCTTCTTCGCCAACCACGACGGCACCACCGCCTGGAAGTGGATGCGGCACATCTACGAGAGCGTCGGCGAGCAGCACACCAGCGGGCAGATGCTCAACGGCGACTACCCCGAGGTCCCGTTCACCCTGCTCTCCCAGACCGTCCAGGGCCTGCTCGGCGTCGAACCCGACGCCGCCTCGGGCACCCTCGCCACCACCTCCCGGCTGCCCGCCGCGATGGGCTGGCTCCAGGTCGCCGACATCCCGTTCGGCAGTGGCACGGTGACCGTCCGGCACGACGGCGGGCAGCGCAGCACCGTCACCAACACCGGTACGGCGGACCTCACGTGGGAGGCCCGCTTCCCCGGCGAGCACACCCGCGTCACGGTCGACGGCCGGCCCCGGGAGGCCCGCACCAAGGCCGTCGACGGCGTCACCTACACCTACGCCACCGTCCGGCTCGCCCCCGGCCGCTCCGCGACCGTGACCGCGACCGACTGACCCCCACCCCACCGCAGACCCCCACACCGCACCATCGCGGCCGGCCGGCCCCACCCCGCCCGCCGCGGCCCCCCCCCCCCCCCCCCC
>NZ_JBHTRF010000162.1:0-3272 GCF_042796115.1 Kitasatospora sp. NPDC056446
GTTCCCCCGGGGGCGCGGGGGGCCCGGGTGTCCCGGCGGCCCCCGCGCCCCGGGGGGTGGCCCGCCGCCGGCCCCCCCGGCCGGGCGGCGGACCGTCTCGGGGCTCGCCTCAGCGCGGGTGGTCGAGGCGCAGCAGTGACAGTCGTACGGTGCGGCGCGGCAGGGCCGCGGGCAGGGCGACCAGCAGCGCGGTGGCGGTGAACACCGCGTAGTGCCCGCCCTCCGGCCAGGGGCCCGACCAGCCGAGTTCGGCGTGGTGGTGCTCGGCGAAGGCGTTGCAGCAGAGCCAGGCGGCCAGGCCGACCAGCGGTGCGGCCCGCGGCCGGGAGAAGCCGCCGACCAGTGCGCACAGCGCCAGGTACGCGGCGTGGGCGGGCGCGCCGGAGTGCAGTGCGCCGAGCCCGGCGAGGCCGAGTGCCAGCAGGCCGCCGGCCAGGAGGGCGACCGTGCCCGAGGTGCCGGCCGACAGCCGTTCCAGCACGGGGTGGTAGCGGGTGCCGCCCGGGCGGGCCGAGTACATCCGCACCGGGGGCTACCCCTTCGCCGGGAGGAGTCGGGGCCCCGGGCCGGCCGGAAGGTGCAGGCGGGCCCGGCGGTTCATCGCCTCCAGCTCGTGCAGTTCGGCGAGCAGTTCGGGCACCGGCACGGTCAGCACGGGGCAGCCGGCCCGCCGCGCGCAGTACCCGGGCACCGAGCGCCGCAGCCGGCGGTGCAGCACTCCGCCGCCGCGGCCGAGGACCAGCAGGTCGCCGGGCCGGTCGGCGACGTGGACCAGGGCCGGGCCGGTCTCGCCGCGGATCACCACCGGGCGCAGCGGCACGCCGGGGTCGGCGCCGCCGAAGGCCGCGTCGAGGGCGTCGCGCAGGCGCTGTTCGGCGGCTTCCCGGACGGCCGCGAGCAGCGGCGGGCAGGGCGAGCGGCGGTAGCCGTGCTCGCCACCGGGCGGCTCCCAGGCCAGCACGGGCAGCAGTTCGGCTCCGCGTTCCCGGGCCTCGGCCACCCCCCGGTGCAGCGCCGCCAGGCTCCCCAGCGACCCGCTGACCCCGACCACCACCCTGGGTGCCCCGCCGTCTTCGTGCCGCCCGCTGCCGTACATGGTCCGTCCTCGTGTCGTGGTGTGCCCCGTTCCTCCACCCAACCGTGCCCCCGATCGCCCACCGGGACTTCTTGACGGCCTCCTGACGCCCGGACCGGTGATCCGAACGCCGTCCATACGGCGGGGCCGGTCCGGCGGCGCGGCGGCAGTGCCGGGGCGCCGCCGGGGAGGCGCCGGGACCGGCTCCGGCTGACCCCCTGTCACCCGTTCGGCTCAGCCGACAGGCGGGGTCCGCCGCCGAATGGGTGGATGGAAGCGCCCGTGGGACCGTTATGCCCGGCGGGCGGTTCGATGCCGAACGTTCTAGGGAGCGGGCTTGTACTACAGCAGCGGCAACTACGAGGCGTTCGCCCGGCCGAGGAAGCCCGAGGGCGCCGAGCGCAAGCGGGCGTGGTTCGTGGGGGCGGGCCTGGCCTCGCTGGCCGGGGCGGCGTTCCTGGTGCGGGACGGCGGGGTGCCCGGCGAGCGGGTGACGGTCCTGGAGCGGTTGAAGCTGGCCGGCGGCGCGCTGGACGGGATCAAGGAGCCGGAGAAGGGCTTCGTGGTCCGCGGCGGCCGCGAGCTGGAGGACCACATGGAGTGCCTGTGGGACCTCTTCCGCTCGGTGCCCTCGCTGGAGGTCGAGGGCGCCTCCGTCCTCGACGAGTTCTACTGGCTGAACAAGGACGACCCGAACGTCTCGCTCCAGCGCGTCACCGAGCGCCGCGGCCAGGACGCCGGGACGGACGGCCGCTTCGCGCTCGGCGACAAGGCGCAGAAGGACCTGGTCCGGATCTTCCTGGCGACCCGGGAGGAACTGGAGGGGAAGCGGATCGACGAGGTGTTCTCCCGGGAGTTCCTGGACAGCAACTTCTGGCTGTACTGGCGCACCATGTTCGCCTTCGAGGAATGGCACGGCGCGCTGGAGATGAAGCTGTATCTGCACCGCTTCGTGCACCATGTCGGCGGCCTGCCGGACCTGTCCGCGTTGAAGTTCACCAAGTACAACCAGTACGAGTCCCTGGTGCTGCCGCTGACCCGCTGGCTGATGGACCAGGGCGTGCGGTTCCGCTTCGAGGTCGAGGTCACCGACATCGACTTCGACCTCTCCCCCGGCACCGGCGGGGCCCCCGGCCGCAAGCAGGCCACCCGGATCCACTGGCGGGAGGCCGGGCAGGAGGGCGGGGTCGACCTGGGCGCGGACGACCTGGTGTTCACCACGATCGGCTCGCTCACCGAGAACTCCGACAACGGCGACCAGTCCACCCCGGCCCGGCTGAACGAGGGCCCGGCCCCGGCCTGGGACCTGTGGCGCCGGATCGCGGCGAAGGACCCGGCCTTCGGCCGCCCCGAGGTGTTCTGCGGCGACATCGCCGCGAGCAAGTGGGAGTCCGCGACCGTCACCACCCTGGACCCGCGCATCCCGGAGTACATCCGCAAGGTCGCCAAGCGCGACCCGTTCGGCGGCGGCGTGGTGACCGGCGGCATCGTCACCGCCCGGGACTCCGCCTGGCTGCTGAGCTGGACGGTCAACCGCCAGCCGCACTTCAAGCAGCAGCCCGCCGACCGGATCGTGGTCTAGCTGTACTCGCTGTTCGTGGACCGCCCCGGCGACTACGTGCCCAAGCCGATGCAGGAGTGCACCGGCGAGGAGATCACCCGGGAGTGGCTCTACCACCTGGGCGTGCCGGTCGGGGAGATCCCCGAGCTGGCGGCCGGCGCCGCCCGCTGCGTGCCGGTGATGATGCCGTACGTCACATCCTTCTTCCTGCCCCGGCACGCGGGCGACCGTCCGGACGTGGTGCCCGAGGGCGCGGTCAACTTCGCCTTCATCGGCCAGTTCGCGGAGACGACCCGGGACTGCGTCTTCACCACCGAGTACTCGGTGCGCACCGGTATGGAGGCGGTCTACCGGCTGCTGGGCGTGGAGCGCGGCGTGCCCGAGGTGTTCGGCTCGACCTACGACGTACGCGCCCTGCTCGCCGCCACCACCCGCCTGCGGGACGGTGCCGGGCTCGACCTGCCCGGGCCGGAGTTCCTCCGCAGGCGGCTGCTGCGCCGGGTGGAGGCCACCGAGGTCGGCGAACTGCTGCGGGAGTACGGCCTGGTCGAGGACGAGCGGGAGTAGCGGGAACAGCGGGAGCAGCGGAGGCAGCGGGAACGGTCGGGGACCGTTCGGCGGCGCCGCCCCGAGGGC
>NZ_JBHTRF010000163.1:0-3219 GCF_042796115.1 Kitasatospora sp. NPDC056446
GTTGGTGGGTTGCGTCGTCCAGGCTGAGGAATTGGGGAATCATCGGGAGGTCTCCATGGTTGTGACGCTCGTTGTCTCCGGGGGCACGCCCTGCTGCTGAAGGAATTGCTGGGCCAGCGCGCGCAGCTGGTTCTCGCCTACGTCCAGACGCTCCACCAGGTGCTCCCCTGGGCTGCGCACGCCTTCGATCTGCTCGCGCTTCACCCCAGCACGTCCGACACAATGGGGTCGCTGCCGCTGTCGGAGAGCAGGAAGTACGCCATGACCGGCTCGGTCTGGCCGTCGCGGTGCACACGGCCGATGCACTGCTCATGCACACCGGGCGACCAGTCCAGCTCGCCGAACACCACCGTGCTGCACACGTGCTGCAGTCCGTCGATGCCCGCGCCAGAGCGGAGGCTGATCAGCATCACCTGGCTATCTCCGGCGATGAATGCCTCCTTCGCCGCCTGCTTCTGGCTCGGTGACTCGCTGCCGGTGTACATCACCGGGTTGTAGGCGGCCAGCTTCTCCTGCCAGATGCTGTACACCTCCCGGTGCCACCCGAACAGCAGCACTTTCTGACCGCTCTCCAGCAACAGCCTGACGAACTCGGCAACGTAAGGCGCCTTGGCTACGCCTGTCGCCTGCCGCAGCAGCCGGTCGAACTCGCCGGCGGCCTGCATCTTCTCGCCGCGGTACTGCTCGTTGGCCCGCAGGATGATCCGCGCCAGCGCTGCTGCATCGCCGGTGATCGCGTCCAGTGCCTTGGCGTCGGCCTCCACCTCGTGCGGAATCTTCGACAGCGCCGGCAGCTCGCGCCCTACTTCCTTACGCGTGCGACGCAGCATGATCCCCTGGCGCCGCAGGTATTGGCCGAACTGCTCGGCGTCCTGAAGCTTGGCCTTCTCGCCCGGCGCGGAGATGCACCACTCCCGGAGGAACTCGTCATAGGTGCCCAGGCAGCCCGGCAACAGCGGGTCGACCACATGGAAGAACTCGCACCCGTAGTTGTAGATCGGGGTGGCGGTCAGGCCCATACGCAGCCGCGCACGGCCGGCCAGGTGGCGGCAGGCGCTGTGAATGCTGCTGTCTGGGCTGCGCAGCTGCTGGCATTCCTCGAACACCACGTACTGCGCGATCTCGCCCAAGGTCTCGGCCCAGCCCCGGAGCTTGTGGTAGCTGACCAGGATCACGTCCGGCAGCGTGTCCCACAGATCGGTGACGCGCTGCCGGGGCTGCCGAACGAGCGGGTACGGCGATCCCTTGCGAATGTGATGCACGCGCAGCTGCGGAGCGAACTCGGCCAGCTTCTCGGGCCAGTGGTTCGGCAGCGCCGCCGGATACACCACCACCGCCGGCAGATTCCCCGGCGCGGCCATCGGGCAGATGCCGGTGACCGTCTTGCCGAGGCCCAGATCGTCCGCCAGCAGCAGGCCGCCACGGATGGACAGCTGCGCACCCGCCACGCGCTGGTACTCGCGCGGCGGCTTGGCCAGGGTGAACTCCGGGATCTGCACGCGGCCGGCCAACAGCTCGCCCAGGCTGCGCTCCATGTCCACATGCTCGTCAGCCAGCTGCTGCAGCGCGCGCTCGGTGTCTGCATCCATCGACAGCGGGTAGCGCTGCGTGAACCACTGCAGCTCCCGGCTGTTCTCTGGCGTGGCCGACAGGTCGATGTGCTCAGCGGCGTGCTGGCGCACGCGGGGAAACACGCGCTTCATGCGCGCGCGCACCTGCGGCTCGCAGATCACCCGCCAGGTGCTGCCGGCGGCGCTGTACAGGAGGGTTCCATAGGTCGTCTGCATCACAGTGCCTGCCTCTTCAGGCGGATGATGTTGAAGGGCTTGCCGTGCCATGCCGGCCGGGCCACCAGTGGACGGTCCCCCCAGCGTTCGGTGGTGACCAGCAGCACCCCGCGCACGTGCGGAAGGTTGATGTAGCGCCCAACCTGCCGCAGGGCATCGGCGAGCGAGCCGGCCACCTTCACCTCGATCACCAGGCCGTCCAGCCAGAAGTCAGCGCGGTTGCTGGCATCGAGCCGGTACTCGCGTACATGCGCATGGCCTGCGTTGTCCAGGACGGTGGCCAGAACCTCGTGCAGCTGGACCTCCGACCCGTAGCGATACCCGAAGCCGGCCAACAGCCGGCCAATACCCTTCAGCTGCAGCTGCTCTTCCATGGCAGTGCCCGGCTTGAGCGGTGCCACTTCCCGCTGGATGACGACTGGGCCGCCCATCACGGCACCTTCCTTCTCGCGGGAATCAACTCGACCAGTGCCCACGCCTGGTCGCTGACACGCCTCGACAGGGGCTTGGACTGACCACGCCCGGCGATGAACTCGACCGAGGTGATTGCATCGCTCAAGAGGTGGCGCAGTTGGGCCTCCTGCACCAGCACGTAGCCCTCGGGCGGCGTGAGGGCGGCGATGGCAGCGCGCGCCAGGTCCATCCAGCCTTCGACCTCGATGGGGGAGCAATCCGCCCATGTCCAGCCAGTCTGCGCCTGCTCCGACGCCTGCTGGGCCATCGCCACTCGCTCTACCAATTTGCGCTCATCCGCAATATGGTCAGCTGCAACTCCTCCGTCACCTCCCAGGCGTAAACCGGCCCCATGCTCCAGTGCATTCACTGCCGCGAGTCCTTCTCTGGGTTCGACCAGGTGCTGCCCTCGATCGACAGCTTCGGAATGCACTTCATTTGCCCCGTCTGCGGACGCCGCAACAACCTGAAGGTCGTCGGCCGAGACAGTGCAGGCATGAAAATCGTTCAGTGCCCTGAAACAGCGGTCGGCCGCCGCCGTGACCGCGACCCGCCCCTCACCTGAATTGCACCGGACGATGACCTCAGGGTCGGCGATGGTCGCGTTGTAGAGGCCGCGCGCAGCCTCATACAGCTCCCGCGCCCGCTTCTCGATGGCGTCCATCAGTGCCTCCCTTTGATTTCAGGAACCGGCTCAAACTGCTCGTAGGTGCCCTTGAACCGGCCCAGGTGGTCGCTGATCACCTCCATCCCGATTCCGCCCATGCACGGGACATCAAGAACAGACACGCGTGCGATCTCGCCCGCGAACAGGAACACGTCTGGATCTTCCTTCACCATGACCAACTGGCCCACGCGGAACACTTCGCTCATGCTCGCTGCTCCCAGCTGGCCGGGAGGCGCTGCACCTGGCCGCCGCGCGCCTCAAACTCCTCCACCGTCTCGACCGGGCCGCGGACCGTGACTCCGGGCTTCGCGC
>NZ_JBHTRF010000164.1:0-1931 GCF_042796115.1 Kitasatospora sp. NPDC056446
GAGCAAGGGCGATGAAAACCTGCTCGGCACCCTGCTCGGCATCATCAAGGAAGAGGACAAGGCCAAGGCCAAAACGAAGGCCAATGCCCAACCGCAAAGCATGGACGACCTGATCGCACAGATCGAGGCCGACCAGCGCAAACGCACCGAAGACGAGCGCGCCGCCTTCGAGCGCGTGGCCAGCAAGAAGTCCGCATCGACCGAATCGAACATCCAGGCTCAGCTGCGTGCCTGCCCCAGCCCCGCGTCGCTGAAGGGCGTGGATTGCCGCCGCCGGATCTGCGCAGCGGTGAGCGGCAAGGACCCGGCCTGCCCGGCGATGTGACGCGTTTTTGTAGAGTCGAGCCATGCTCGACTCTGCTGTACCCGAAGACCGCTACCAGCCCGCACACGTTGCCGAGCGCAGTTTCTGTCAGACCCGGCTCGTTGCCTGCAGGAGCTGCTGCCGCACTTCATCGTTGCGGGCCTTCGCAGCAGCGATCGATTCCTTCCAGAATCGATCCATCTGATCCGCCCGGCCGCCCGCATGATCCACTCGCCCGTATACGGCCGGCGCACGCAGCGGCGGCGTATCGGAAGGCTCGGATGTTCCACGTCGGGTCACGGCCGCCGGCCAGACCGGCTTGCGGCACAGCTTCATCGCAAGGAAGCGGAACAGCGCCCAGGGCAAGGTGAGCGGCAGTGCAATCCACATCAGCCCTGCGCCCGCAGAAGAGACATGAATGATGAACGCATTGCGGAAGCTCGGCACCACTGAGGTGTAGAGCTGCAACGGCGGGAACGGAAGCGCGGAACGCCCCTGCTCCATGAAGCGCCGGATCATTTCCCAGTGCGCGAGCACGACGGCAGGGTTCGAACCGCAATCCGAGCCTACCGCAAAGGTGTGCACGACCTGATCGCCGCGCATCACCAGGCCCCTGAGATCGTAGGTGTAGTCGTCACCGGGCCCAGCGGGCTTGTCCCTGCCAATGATGAAGCGGACATCCGACCAGGCCGCTGAAATCACCTTGTTGCGTCCGCCTGTGAAGACATGCACCTGGTGCGTGGTTCGGTCAAAGCGGATGGGGTAGTACTGGTAGCGGAAGATGTCCCGCAGTATCAGCATCCAGAAGACAAATCCGACAAACGCGAGAGCCAGGGTGCTAACGCCGACGGCAGCATAGATGGCATCAAGTGACTGAGCTTTGTTCTCGGTGGAGATAGCCGCGTGCAGCATCGCAATGATGAAGATTGCACCCAGCACCACAAAGACGCTGCCACCCATCAGAGCCCATCCGCGGTATAAGAAATGCCGATCCACATACTCCATGGAGTCAGCATCCAATCCGATGATGCCCTTGTTGATCGGCGTAAACGCCGAAGAGTCGAACTGGCGCACATCGGCACCTTCTTCATATTGGGAGAGGGGGCGGTTGTTGCGATAGCGCTGGGCAAGCCAGCCGGCGAACTGACTCATCTGCGGCATTATCCTGATCGAGTTGAACGACGATCCCACTCCGACTGCGCCATGACCTCAGGCTCGGCCAGCCTCAGAGGGTCATTCGCGTCGACCTCGCACTCATCCTGCACCCATTGCGGCCACACTGGCACACGGCAGGACTTCAGGACCAGCCACCGGCAGAGCACCAAGGGCAGCAGCAGTGGCATAAGCATGAACCGGGCACTCAGCATGGCCGGCCCAAGGCTGGCGACCACGAACAGATAGCAGTTGCGCAGGGAAGGCTTGACCGACAGGTTCATCTGCCGACCGTCGATGGTGTCGACCACCTCGGCGGGCCCTTCTTCCATGTAGCGGCGGACAAACTCCCAGATGCCACGTATTTTCAACTCGTCATCGAAGTAGTGACCGACAGCGAAGGTCCGCTTGACGAGATGATTCTCAACGATGCTGCACCGCAGGTCACGCAGGAACTCCTCGCTGGTTCCTTGCC
>NZ_JBHTRF010000164.1:1941-3135 GCF_042796115.1 Kitasatospora sp. NPDC056446
TCCTTGCCCGATGTAGAAGACGGCCTCATCCCATGGGACGGACACCGCGCCCTCCTTCCCGCCCATGAAGAAGTAGACCTTCCGGTTGCGCCGGTTGAATCTCGTCGGGTACCAGACGTAGGTGAAGAACTCGTATCGGAGGGTGATATGCCAGAACAGTGCGGGGGCGCCGACCACGCAAGCGCCCACCATGCCGTACATCACCCAGTCCCATATGTCCCCCTCCAGGTTGGGGAAGACCAGAGTGAAGAGCAGGAAGAAGCCGAGCAGGAACAGCCCCAGCGTGCCAAGCAGGACTACCGTGGTCGACACCATTCCCCGCAGACGGAAGCGGCGATCGATCAGCTCGATGCAGGTCGAATTGAAGCGTACCAGGCAGGCGTGTTCGGCGGGCGCCACGGATTGAGCGGCATGTACATTGAAACGCGATGCACTCTCCTGGGGAGAAAGTGGACGTCCCACGGGAAAATCGCGCATCCATCCGGTATACATCCAATCTCCCTTTCCCGCAGCGTTGGCGAGCATGACATGCCATGCGACTACTGGGCGGCCAGTGTCGCCACCGACGGGCCCACGTGATTGTGCACTCCGCTCGATCGGGATGCACTGGCTGGGCGAGCGCGATAGCATGGATCATTCGGCCAAGGAAGTCCCTGATGTCCACACTCTCGCCCCGGACTGCAGCTCTATTAGCCATTCTGTTACTCACTACATCTGCATGTGCCAAGGCGGAAGATTCCCCGTCCGAAGCGAAGCGCGGCCCCGGTACAGCTACGCAACAAAAGGTCGTATCTGACCTGGTACCGATCAAGGGAGGCTCGTTCCTCATGGGTGATTTTGGCCCCGTGCACAACGAGGACAAACTGCCCTACAGCGGAGCCATGAACGATGACGTGCTTCGAAAGATCACGCTGGACGGCTTTTCGATCATGGCCCACAAAGTGTCGATTGAGGATTTTGATGCTTTCACGGACGCTACTGGCCGCCCGAGGGTGGGTACTTCGAAGATTGACTCGACGCTTTATCGTGCCGATCCCAAGGCCGCTGCCGGAGTGAAGTGGCAGGATGCCCTGGACTTCTGCACGTGGGCTGGGAAGGGGTCGGGTCGTAAGCTCACACTCCCAACCGAGGCACAGTGGGAGTACGCGGCACGGTCAGGAGGCAAGATGGTTCTGTTCGCGACCGATACAGGCA
>NZ_JBHTRF010000165.1:0-1332 GCF_042796115.1 Kitasatospora sp. NPDC056446
GAGGGTGTGTGACTGGTCGTTGTTTGAGAACTGCACAGTGGACGCGAGCATCTGTGGCCAAGTTTTTAAGGGCGCACGGTGGATGCCTTGGCACTAGGAACCGATGAAGGACGTGGGAGGCCACGATAGTCCCCGGGGAGCCGTCAACCAGGCTTTGATCCGGGGGTTTCCGAATGGGGAAACCCGGCAGTCGTCATGGGCTGTCACCCATACCTGAACACATAGGGTATGTGGAGGGAACGCGGGGAAGTGAAACATCTCAGTACCCGCAGGAAGAGAAAACAACCGTGATTCCGGGAGTAGTGGCGAGCGAAACCGGATGAGGCTAAACCGGAATGGTGTGAGACCCGGCAGGGGTTGCCGTTTCGGGGTCGTGGGATTTTTCTTGACCGGTCTGCCGGCCGGTCGGCGAGTCAGAAACCGTATGGGTAGTCGAAGGACATGCGAAAGGTCCGGCGTAGAGGGTAAGACCCCCGTAGACGAAATCTGTACGGCTCGTTTGAAGAACTCCCAAGTAGCACGGGGCCCGAGAAATCCCGTGTGAATCTGGCGGGACCACCCGCTAAGCCTAAATATTCCCTAGTGACCGATAGCGGATAGTACCGTGAGGGAATGGTGAAAAGTACCGCGGGAGCGGAGTGAAATAGTACCTGAAACCGTGTGCCTACAAGCCGTGGGAGCGTCGTTCGTCAGCTTGCTGGCGGGCCGTGACTGCGTGCCTTTTGAAGAATGAGCCTGCGAGTTTGCGGTGTGTAGCGAGGTTAACCCGTGTGGGGTAGCCGTAGCGAAAGCGAGTCCGAATAGGGCGGTTGAGTTGCATGCCCAAGACCCGAAGCGGAGTGATCTAGCCATGGGCAGGTTGAAGCGGAGGTAAGACTTCGTGGAGGACCGAACCCACCAGGGTTGAAAACCTGGGGGATGACCTGTGGTTAGGGGTGAAAGGCCAATCAAACTCCGTGATAGCTGGTTCTCCCCGAAATGCATTTAGGTGCAGCGTCACGTGTTTCTTGCCGGAGGTAGAGCACTGGATAGGCGATGGGCCTTACCGGGTTACTGACCTTAGCCAAACTCCGAATGCCGGTAAGTGAGAGCGTGGCAGTGAGACTGTGGGGGATAAGCTCCATGGTCGAGAGGGAAACAGCCCAGAACACCGACTAAGGTCCCCAAGCGTGTGCTAAGTGGGAAAGGATGTGGAGTCGCAGAGACAACCAGGAGGTTGGCTTAGAAGCAGCCACCCTTGAAAGAGTGCGTAATAGCTCACTGGTCAAGTGATTCCGCGCCGACAATGTAGCGGGGCTCAAGCACACCACCGAAGTCGTGTCATTCACACGT
>NZ_JBHTRF010000165.1:1421-2926 GCF_042796115.1 Kitasatospora sp. NPDC056446
CGTCAGTAGGTGAGCGATGGGGTGACGCAGGAAGGTAGTCCAGCCCGGGCGGTGGTTGTCCCGGGGTAAGGGTGTAGGCCGTGAGGTAGGCAAATCCGCCTCACATTAAGGCTGAGACCTGATGCCGAGCCGATTGTGGTGAAGTGGATGATCCTATGCTGTCGAGAAAAGCCTCTAGCGAGTTTCATGGCGGCCCGTACCCCAAACCGACTCAGGTGGTCAGGTAGAGAATACCGAGGCGTTCGGGTGAACTATGGTTAAGGAACTCGGCAAAATGCCCCCGTAACTTCGGGAGAAGGGGGGCCATTCCTGGTGACGGCACTTGCTGCCAGAGCTGGGGGTGGCCGCAGAGACCAGCGAGAAGCGACTGTTTACTAAAAACACAGGTCCGTGCGAAGCCGTAAGGCGATGTATACGGACTGACGCCTGCCCGGTGCTGGAACGTTAAGGGGACCGGTTAGTCGTGATTCGTCACGGCGAAGCTGAGAACTTAAGCGCCAGTAAACGGCGGTGGTAACTATAACCATCCTAAGGTAGCGAAATTCCTTGTCGGGTAAGTTCCGACCTGCACGAATGGCGTAACGACTTCTCGACTGTCTCAACCATAGGCCCGGTGAAATTGCATTACGAGTAAAGATGCTCGTTTCGCGCAGCAGGACGGAAAGACCCCGGGACCTTTACTATAGCTTGATATTGGTGTTCGGTTCGGCTTGTGTAGGATAGGTGGGAGACTTTGAAGCAGCAACGCCAGTTGTTGTGGAGTCGACGTTGAAATACCACTCTGGTCGTGCTGGATGTCTAACCTGGGTCCGTGATCCGGATCAGGGACAGTGTCTGGTGGGTAGTTTAACTGGGGCGGTTGCCTCCTAAAGAGTAACGGAGGCGCCCAAAGGTTCCCTCAGCCTGGTTGGCAATCAGGTGTTGAGTGTAAGTGCACAAGGGAGCTTGACTGTGAGACTGACGGGTCGAGCAGGTACGAAAGTAGGGACTAGTGATCCGGCGGTGGCTTGTGGAAGCGCCGTCGCTCAACGGATAAAAGGTACCCCGGGGATAACAGGCTGATCTTCCCCAAGAGTCCATATCGACGGGATGGTTTGGCACCTCGATGTCGGCTCGTCGCATCCTGGGGCTGGAGTAGGTCCCAAGGGTTGGGCTGTTCGCCCATTAAAGCGGTACGCGAGCTGGGTTTAGAACGTCGTGAGACAGTTCGGTCCCTATCCGCTGTGCGCGTAGGAGTGTTGAGAAGGGCTGTCCCTAGTACGAGAGGACCGGGACGGACGAACCTCTGGTGTGCCAGTTGTCCTGCCAAGGGCATGGCTGGTTGGCTACGTTCGGGAGGGATAACCGCTGAAAGCATCTAAGCGGGAAGCCTGCTTCGAGATGAGCACTCCCACCTCCTTGAGAGGGTAAGGCTCCCAGTAGACGACTGGGTTGATAGGCCGGATATGGAAGCCCTGTAAGGGGTGGAGTTGACCGGTACTAATAGGCCGAGGGCTTGTCCTCAG
>NZ_JBHTRF010000166.1:0-2879 GCF_042796115.1 Kitasatospora sp. NPDC056446
GGGCAGCGGGGACCTACATCCCGGCCCAGATGTTGCCGAACGCCGTGACGCCGGAGCCGGTGAGCTGGGAGACCAGCGGGCCGATCAACGTGCCCGACAGCAGGACACCGAGGGCGAGGCTGACGACGAACCAGCCCTTCGCGAGCTTCCCGGCCTTGATCCCGAAGAAGACGACGATGCCGAGCGCGAGCGCGGCGACCGCGACCGTGGAGATGCTCCCGGCCGTGGCCTGCGTCTGGACCTGCTGCGGCTGCTGCTGGAGACCGGTGCCGATCTGCGAGCCGACGCCCTGCGGCGCGACGTCGTTGCCGGGCATCTGGCCCGGGGCTCCGTCGGCGAGGGTCACCACGGCGGAGTGGTGGGCGGCGTCCGCCCGGTAGGAGACGGCGTCGAGTCCACGGACGTGCAGGACCCGGCCGTCGGGGAGGGAGACGGGGGCGCTGGCGGCGCGGTCGGCGGCGGCCTGGACCGTGGCGACGGCGGCCTCGGGGGAGTCGGCGGTGGCGGCGGTGGCGGTGCCCATCAGCGCGGCGGCGGCGGCACCGGAGACGGCCAGGGTGCGGACGATGCGGGACATGGGGATCTCCTCGTGGAGTCGGTGGAGCAGTGGGTGAGGGAGGGTCAGACCGACGCGTCGGCGGCGCCCTTGGCGCGGCGCTGCTCGTCGCTCATCTGCCGCTTGGCGACAGGGCTGTACTTGGTGCCGGGGGTCCGCACGGGAGGCGTCCCGCCGTTGCCCTTGCGGCCGTCCGTGCCGGGCTTCTTCGGGCCCTTGGAGGGCTTCTCCGACTCGTCGCCCATTTGGGAATCGACCTGCGCTTTTTCGCCCGCGAGCGGGCCGTTCTGAGCGACGCGCACACCGCGCTTCGCGGTGCGGGTCTGCATGATCTGAGCGGCGGTCTGACCGACCGGCGCACCGTGGATTTCCGTCCACGCCCGGCTGTACGTCGCATCCGACGGCTCGACCCGCGCGGCGGACCTGCGGAGGACTCCGTCGCGGACGGGGACGACTTCACCGCTGAACGCGGCCAGGGCGGTCGCCCGCTCCCAGACCTCGGGGTCCTCGGCCTCACGGGCGAGGCGAACGGCGGCGGCCCGGCGGGCGTCCGCCTCGGCCTGGCGGCGCTCGGCACGGCGAGCGGACCGGGACGGGCGACCGGCCTTCTTCGCGATCCGGCCGTGCTCGTGCAAGTCCCAGATGACCGGGCCGATGATCGAGCACAGCGCGCCGCCGATCGCGGTCGCGACGCCGAACGCCTCCAGCCCGTGAACGACGTTGATCCCGGCGGCGATGAGCGCCTGGAGCATGGCTCCGGCCCGGTAGTGCCAGGAGGGCCGGTCGTCGTCGATCGCGGCCTGAGCGCCCATCAGCAGCGCCCACGCGACGCCCTCCAGGACGAACGGGGCGGCGACCAGGAAGAACGCCTTCGGATCCCAGAAAGCCATGACCTGGAGCGGGAGGGAGACCACGACGCAGACGATCGCGATGGTGAGCGCCGACCGGCGCCAGATCCCGGCGGACTTCTCGGCCTTGGCCTTGCGGGCGGCCTCCTCGCGGCGGGCCTCCTCACGGGCCCGGCGCTCGTCGGCGGCCTCGTCGAGCGCGGCCTGGATGTCCTTCTGCGCCTTCGCGGCGGCCTTCTCGTCGGCCAGCGCCGCACGGCGGGAGTCGGACTCCGACTTGATCCGCAGGGCCTCGGCCTCGGCGCGCATCTGCTCCGCGCGGGCCAGCGCCTCGGGGTCGTACGTACCGGCCTCGGGCCGGAGTTCGGTGACCGTCACGCCGCCACCTCCAGCGGCGCGGCCGGGTCGGCCACCATCGCCAGCACGGTCAGGTGCGTCACCGCGATGTCCTCGGCCGACGTCGCCGCCGGCAGACGCGCGGCCTCGAACCAGTCGCCGAAGTCGGTGGGCTGCTCGCCGGAGCGGCGCAGCCGGTAGTGGTCGGTGATCGCGTGACCCGCGATCGTCCGCAGCAGACCGGCCGGGTTCTCGATCCGGCGGCCGGTGAAGTCACGGACCAGCCGGAGGAACGCCTCGCTCGTGATGTCCTCGGCCAGGTGCCAGTCGGCACGGTCCAGCCGGTTGTAGACCCAGCGGGTCAGTCGGTCGCCGTGCTCGGTGAAAACCGCGGCAAGGTCCTCGCTCGTCGCCTGGGGGATCGAGACCTGACCTGCGGATGTACCGTCATTCATGGGTCGTGCTCCTCTCACATGGAACGGCCCGAAGCGGCTCCGGTGCGGACACACCGGAGCCGCGCAACTTCCTGTAGGAAGTTGGCTTCCTATAGGAAGTTAAGGGGTCGGTCGGGTACCGTCAAGGAACATCCGATAGGAAGTTACGAAGGAGGCCCCAGTGGCGGGATCAGTGGCCGGAATGGCCGCATACATCCGGGCTCGAATCGAGCGCGGAACCCTGGAACCGGGCGACAAGCTGCCGCCGACGAAAAACCTTCAGCAGCAGTTCAACCTGTCCGACAACGCCGTCTACCGGGCCGTGGCGATCCTCAAGGCCGAGGGGCTCGTGACCTCGCAGCAGGGGCGCGGCGTGTTCGTCGCCGACCGCCCGGCCCTGATCGCCGGTGAGAAGCGGATCAAGGGAATCGTCCAGCCCGGTGAGGTGATCAACCACAAGTCGTCGGAGCGCGTCCAGGCTCCGGAGTGGGTCGCTCAGCACATCGGGGAGGGCGAGGTCGTCAACCGGGTCCGGACGATCACTAGGGGCGACACCGTTCTCCAGGCATCCCAGTCCTGGGTTCACACCGACATCGCCGCCGTCGTACCGGAGATCGACGAACCCCAGGCGTGCGACCCGACATGGCAGGCGATGATGACGGTGTCGCCCTCCTTCGCGCCGACCTTCCACAGCTTCTCCTCGAC
>NZ_JBHTRF010000167.1:0-2834 GCF_042796115.1 Kitasatospora sp. NPDC056446
GCCCAGCAGTGTGGTAGGCACCCGCTCCATGATGCCTCCGCGGGATACTGCTGCCACCGCCACCAGTGAGCCGCGACCGTTGGAGTCCAAGGGTTTGGACGTGAAATGGACCATGCCGCGAACATCCAATGGATAGGATTGCTCACGGATGCTGCCACCGCCTGTCCAGATTTGATGCGAAAAGATGAGCAAGGGTGAACGAGGGTAGTCGGTCAATCCGAAGGCGGGATAGCTCTGCCCATTCACCAACACATCGCGGACGAACTCCAGGCTAGGCAGCATGGAAGTGACGTCCATGGGAACAACCTCGCCGTGCGCACATCCGAGCAGGAACTGGGAATTTCCGTTGCCCATCGTGAAGTTGGCGATCAGCTTGTCCTGTTCGACATCATCCCAGGCGTCGATCACCAGGTTCACCGGCCCGCCGGCATTGTGCTGGCTAGTGCAGGCAGTGGCGGTGGCCGAGGCCAGCAGCCCCAGCGCTGCCCACACGCAGCGGGCGCGCACATGGCGCCGCGTGGCGCTGCTTTTGTGTGTAGAAGTTGCCATCATGCTGGAACCTGTCAGAGAGTAAAAAGCTGCTATCGATACGTTGCGGTGATTACCGCCTGCCCTTCCACTACGCCAGCATGGAAGGTTCCTGCTTCGCGGTAGTAGCGCGCGGCCAATGTGACGGCCTGCCCACCGTCCTGGGTGAGTGGAGTCGTCGAGGTCCTGCTGAGCACCCCTGGCACAACCTCATGGGAAACCATCACCGGCACTCCGCGGCCAGCCCAGCGGCCAGGCGTAGGGACGGCACGTAAACGCGTAGACCCGAGCTGGCCGTTTCATGACAGTCTCCTGGATTACTTGTAGGCCGCTGTAACGGTGATCTGCGAGCTGACCGTGCCCGCCGTGAGCGGTGTGCTGGCATCGCGGAAGTAGCCGGTACGCATATCGAACTTGGCTGTGGCTGCGCCGTTTACCACAACGCTTCGCTTCGCTGTCTTTTTCAGGAACACGTTGCCGGCCGTTCCCTCGAGCTGAGCCACCGCAACGCCGGTGGCACCGCCGGTGCTTGCCAGGTTCTTCCAGTGCCCGTCCTGCGCGGCATCGTCGGTGCCGTCAAAGGTCAGATCGATGCCGGCAACGCCTACGCAACTGGTGAAATTGAGCACGGCGGGCTTCAAGCCGTTGTCATGCCCTGCCTTCAGATCGGTGGCATCGATGTCGTCCAGCGTTACATCAAGGGTTGGCGCGATGGTGCAGGTGCCGGGCAGTACGTTTCCAGTAACGGTGATGGTGGCCGAGTCGGCATGGGCCAACGGTGCGGCGGCGATCAGCAGTGCTGCACACACCAGGTGCGAAGTTTTCATTGGGAAGCTCCGGTAGTTGAAGGGGGAACATCGTCGGCCAGCCCTTCCGGGCCTGGCGCCATGCAACGGGCTTTGGCCCAGTACTGGCCGTGTGCATCGGGGGTGTCGGGCATGGCGTAATGCAGTCGGCAGGCGATGCCGTCTTCAGTCTGCACGTGCACCAGCCCGGTGTTTTCCAGGCCACGCAGGGCCACCACGCCGCCCTGCCCCACCTGGCCCAGCATCCGCCCATCGGGGTGGGCAATCTGCGCGCCGTAGGGCAGCGGCTGCCCGTCGGCATCGCTGGCGTCTATCAGCCACAGGCGATCGTTGCGGGTCTGGAAACTGACCTTGACGATGCTGCCGGCGCTGGGCGCCACGCGCCGCGAGCTGGCCTGCACTTCCACATCCAGCGGCAGTGCGGCGGTATCCAGCTGCACCTGGTTCCAGCGGTAGGGGCTGGTATAGGGCAGCACGGCATAGCCGTTGCCGGCCACGGTAACGGTGCGGCCACTGCCCACCTTTGCGCCCTGCGCGCCCTGTGCTTCCACCAGCGCGAAGCTCTCGCCCAGCGACGGGCCGAAGTTGATGCCGCCCCGGTGCAGCACCACGCTGCCGGTGGCCCCGGCATTGAAGCTGCTGCTGCCGTTGGCGTGGCTGTAACCGGCGCTGAGATCGGCATGGCTGCCCTGGTAGCTGGCATAGGCGTTGTAGCCGCTGCTGCCCTGGCCGCGGTTGCCCGACAGGCTGTAGGACAGCGCGCGGTCTTCGCCCAGGTTGCCGTAGACGCCCAGCTGCTGCTGGCTGCCCAGGCGGCTGTCGCGGTAGGTGGCGGTGGCACGCGGCGCGTTGCCACTACGGCCCAGCGGCACGCTCAGCATGAATGACAGGCGCGTATCGGGTGCGCCGTTGGCCATGCGGTAGCGCGTGGCGGACAGGGTGTAGTTGGCACTGCGGTAGCTGCTGTGGAAGCCCAGCTGCAGATCGTTCTGCTTGCCGGGGCGGTTCCAGTACGCCACGTGGCCGCCGCTGACATACAGCTGGCTGCGCTGGCCGAGCCGCTGCGAGAAGTTCACCTGGAAGCGCTGGCGGGTGCGCATGACGAACGCATCGGCCGCCTGCGGGCGGTCGAACGACAGCTGCGAGACATCGGTGAGGGTGAGGAAGCCCTCGGTGCTGTAGCGGTACGCGGCCAGGCCCAGGTTGGTGCCGGTGCGCGCCACGCTGCGCTGGTAGTTCAGGCGGTAGCTGCGGCCGCTCTGCGCGGGCAGGCCCGGCACCTTGGCGCGGGCGTGGGTGATATCGGCACCGATGGCGCCGAAAGGTGTGTTGAACGCCGCGCCGGCCAGGCCGGCCTGGTAGTGCTCGGCTACCTGCACGCCGCCCAGCAGGGTCATGCGGTTGCTGACGCCGCGCGCATAGGTGCCTTCGGTGAAGCGCAGCGCGTTCTGCGCCAGGCCGGTATTGCGCAGCTCGCCCGCGGTCACGCTGAAACGCTGC
>NZ_JBHTRF010000168.1:0-2672 GCF_042796115.1 Kitasatospora sp. NPDC056446
GTCTTGGCGTGCAGCGCCGCACCGGGGCTGTGCCGGCGCGGTGGGTGGGGGAAGGCCCATTGTACGTGGCTGGCGGGGTGAGGTCCCGTCGGCGCGATCTGTCGCGTTCTGCATAGCCGGGTGAGGGCGGCCAGTGCGCCATGGGTATGCGCCCTCTGCCAGCCAACCCCTTACGTTTCGGGCCATTGCGCGCGTTTGGCCGCAGCATGCACGCCGTGATGGACGCCGCAATGAAGTGCAGAGGGTGTGGGGCGTTGCTAGGTTCGGGCCACATCCATGGGCGAAGGATTGCAGGGTGGCAAGGACGTTGATTGTGGTGGGTGATGCAACCACGGGCGGTGGCAGGGTCATCTGCGGATCGCCGGTTACCGACATCGAGGGCATGCCGGTTGCGCGGGTGGGTGACAAGGCCACCTGCCCCAAGCACCAGCGCGTGGCCACCATCGTCAGTGGCGACATCACGCTGACGTTTGAAGGCCAGCCCGTCGCACGCCATGGCGACAGGCTCTCGTGCGGCTGCTCGCTGATTGCCGGCAAGCAATTCCGCGTCTATGTGGACATGGGCGGGGGAGGTGGCGGGGCTGACGGTGTCTGGCCCGCCGCTGCTGCCTCGGATCTGGGCCCGTTGCCCGTAGCGCTGCAGGCTGCCAAGGAGCCCGTGTGTGAGGAATGCCTGCTGGCCGCTTCGCGCTCCGGCGCACCGTTCCTGGGGCGCTGAATGAATCGATACGTGATTGTCGACGCAGCGGCGTACGCCGACACGCCCAAGGCGCTGGCCTGGTACGCCCAGGACCTGCCGCACCGGTCCCTGTTGGCGCGCCAGCCCGAGGCTGCGCACGCATCCGTCGGCCCGTGGCTGCTGCAGTTGCCCGCGCAGTCCCACACCCAGGTGGATGGATGGTTGCGGGCGCTGGAACTGGACAAGCCGGTCGTGGCCTGGCTGCGCAGTGAGGTCGGCTTTGAAGCCGTGTTCCAGCACCTGGAGGCCTGCCTGGACCTGCGCCGCCCCAACGGCACGCTGGCACTGCTGCGCTACTGGGATGGCCGCGTGTTCCTGCGCTTGCAGCGGGCCTTCACGCTGCAGCAGCGCAGGCAGCTGATGGGCCCGCTGCGGCAGTGGCGCTTCCAGATGCTGGGCCAGCACTACGCCCTGGAACGTGACGCGTTGTATGCAGCGGAGACCGGTTGATGTTTGAGATCAACGAGGAACAGGAGGCCCTGCTGCGCCTGCCTGACCCTTCCACTTTTTTCCCGTTGTTGTGCCGGGAGATTCGCGAGGAATACCCCGGCAGCGTCGGTCATCTGAGCGATGGCGCATTGATGGATGAGGTGGTGCGAAGCCATGACCATGCAGCCTATGTGCTGCGCATCACCCATCTGCCGGTGCTGGTGCGCTGGGTGAAGGCGGACGTGGCATGGGCGCGCGGTTTGCGGGCCGTCCCGGCAGCGGACATGTGGATGCGCAGCGCAGAGAACCCGAATCTGGCAGCGGCGGATCTGCTGTCGAATCTGGCAGGTCACTAGGAGCAACAATGGGCACCAGAATCATCGGCCCGCGGCCCTGGCTTGGGCCCGGCATGGGAGCCGGTAATGGCGGCGTGGATGAAGACGGCAATCCAGTGGAACCCTATGGCGGGCCGACCACCGGTGACGTGGCCGATGGCATTCGCGATGTGGTGGGCGATATCCAGCAGCGGGTGCGCGGTAAAGCCAAGCCGGATGCGCGCGCTGAGCCGACGGCCAAGGCGCGGGAGGTGGACTGCTCGCAGATGCCCGACGAGACCGCGTGCAACGAGTGCCTGCTGAAGGAGGGGTTCATTGGTCCACCCCGAACTGGGCGCTATGTCACCCGGCGCAATCTGATCAATTACGAGTACCAGCTGTACATCGCCAACCTGCGCTCGGCACCGCTGCGGTTCGGTTTCATGGTGGCAGACAAGGCCGATCCGGCGCGGACGTTCTTCTCAGTGGATACGTTGTTTGACTATCTGCACCGGAAGGGCTTCTCCCGTACCGTGCAGGAGTGGCACTTCAACGCCTGTGAGTTTGATGGGTTCTGGTTGAAGGACTGCACGGTGGTGGAGGCGAAGGGGAGGTATGACCATTTTTTGAATGAAGCAGGACTTCCCAGGTATGAGTTTGTGGAGCATGGAGTGTTCAGGCCTTGGGGGGTGCAGATGAACAGGCAGCGCGGCGCTATCGGTGTTGCTGGTCGGCAGGCAAAGCTACTGTGGTGCTTCATGCAGCATCGAACGATGGCGGCAGCCATTGAAACGGAATACGTCGATCCAATGCTTTGCAGGCACATACCATTCCGTGGAGATATTTGATGATTGTCAGTGCTCAAACAAACATGCGAACGGATCCTGTTTCTCGAACACCTGACCAGTTGCTCAGTTTGGCGGTACAGGCGACGCAACGTCTCGCGCCGCTTCACCCGTTAATGGCACGGTGGTATGCGCTGCCATCGAACGCAAAGGAAAAGTCAATACCGTTTGAGAATACTGGTGCGATCCTCGCCAGGATGGAGCGGAATATCGAGAAGGATCGAGACAGATTTGGGGATTTCGATGAGCTGGGCGCTTCACTGTTGCTGGCCAACGTAGACAATGATCGTGATTGGCGCACGCCAGGCCTTGTCGTGCTCGGCTTGGATCCCACACTTGGCTCCC